>NZ_JBYRFX010000616.1:0-1595 GCF_057815775.1 Inquilinus sp. | reverse complement strand
CCCTCCCGCAAGGGGAGGGGGGACTCATTGGGTCGTGCGGCCTCGGGTGGCCCCAGCCCCTAAAAGCTCGGCGGGGTGCAGGTCGAGACGATCTCGGCGGGGTCTTCGCCGACGACGCGGAAGCGGTGCGGCACCCGGCTCTGGAAGTAATAGGCGTCACCGGGGCCGAGGATGCGGCGGCTGGGGCCGACCGTCAGCTCGACCCGGCCGCGGATCACCACGCCGCCCTCCTCGCCGGGATGGCTCAGCGCGGTCGGGCCGGTGTCGGCGCCGGGGGCCAGGTGCTCGTGCAGGATCTGCAGCGCCCGGCCGGAGAGGTCGCGGCCGACCTGGCGGTAGGAGATCAGGGCCGAGCCGCCGGCATGGCCACCGGCGCGGCCGCCGATCTCGGCACCGGCAATCTCGGTCAGTTCCGCCGCCGGGAAGAACACCTGCTCGGCCGGGGCCTCGGCCAAAGCGAAGAAATCCGCCAGGCTCAGCGGCAGCCCGTCCAGCACCTTCTTCAGCGAGCCGATCGACGGGCTGGCGCGGTTCTGCTCGATCAGCGAAACGGTGGCGTTGGAGACGCCGGCCCGGCGCGCCAGCTCGCGCTGGCTCAGCCCCTGCGCCTCGCGCAGCCGCCGCAGCCGGCCGCCGATGTCGAAGCCGGGATCGTCGGTCTGGGATTTAGCGCGGGGGGTGGAGGAGGCGGGCAGGGCCATGGCGGGGTGTTTTCCCGTTCGATATTCCGAACGACGGGGTCGGGCGGGCCGGAACGGCCGCTTTTCCGATCTTCCCGCAGCGCACACGGCTTGTCGAGCCCGGGCGGCGAGTTCTACGCTTCCCGTCAGCCTGACAGACAGGGTGGCGGGCCGGGCCGGGTGTTCGGTTTGATCCACACCGCCGACCACGACGCCAAAGACCGGGGAGCCTTCACATGGACGATCTGCTGCCGCGCGGTGACGCCCGCACGCCGAACAATCTCGAATCCTTCTGGATGCCGTACACGGCGAACCGGTCGTTCAAGAAGTCGCCGCGCCTCTATGTCGGCGCCAAGGGCATGTACTACACCACGGTCGATGGCCGCCAGGTGCTGGACGGCACGGCCGGGCTGTGGTGCGTCAATGCCGGCCACTGCAACCCGCGCATCGTCAAGGCGATCCAGGACCAGGCGGCGGAGATGGACTACGCCCCGTCCTTCCAGATGGGCCATCCCAAGGCGTTCGAGCTGGCGTCGCGCGTCGCCCAGCTGCTGCCGGGCGACCTCGACCATGTGTTCTTCGCCGCCGGCGGCGGGTCCGAGGCGGTGGACACCGCGCTGAAGATCGCGCTGGCCTATCAGCGCCAGATCGGCCAGGGCACCCGCACCCGGCTGATCGGCCGCGAGCGCGGCTATCACGGCACCGGCTTCGGCGGCATCTCGGTCGGCGGCATCGTCGCCAACCGCAAGACCTTCGGCACCATGCTGACCGGGGTCGACCACATTCGCCACACCCACGACCTCGCCCGCAACGCCTACAGCCACAACCTGCCGGAGCATGGCGCCGAGCTGGCCGACGACCTGGAGCGGCGGGTGGCGCCATGCTCCGGCAGGTTGTGGCTGTAGGCGTTGCGGG
>NZ_JBYRFX010000615.1:0-4950 GCF_057815775.1 Inquilinus sp. | reverse complement strand
CGGATGTAGCGGGTGCGGTCGCTGCCGAACAGGGCGGCGATCGAACTGTCATAGATCGGGTAATGCTTGCCCATCCCCGCGACCTGCAGCACCGGCAGGCCGGTGCCCTTGGCCACGGGCACCGCCACCTCCTCGACCACGACCGGCGGCGGCGGCAGCGCCGCGACCTCCTCCCAGCGCAGGCAGCGCACCCGCCGCGTCTCACTGGCCGGCAGCATCGGCACCGGCGCCGCGTCGCAGCGGCCGGCTTCGAAATAATCGCAGCGCGGGCCGAACCAGCAGCCCTTGGGCCGGTTCTGCGGCAATGGCAGCTGGCCGCGGATCGGCACCAGCGGCCGGCTGGTCTTGTCGCGCCCGGGGGTCGGGATGCAGCCGAACAGCCCCTGGGTATAGGGGTGGCGCGGGGCGGCGAAGATCTGGTCGATCGTCCCCTCCTCCACCGCCTGGCCGGCATACATCACGCAGACCCGGTCGCAGGTCTCGCGGATCAGCCCGAGATTGTGGCTGATGTAGAGCATGGCCGTGCCGAGGGTGCGGCCGAGTTCGGCGATCAAATCGACGATGCCGGCCTCGACCGTGACGTCCAGCGCCGTGGTCGGTTCGTCCAGCAGCAGCAGCGACGGGTTCGACAGCAGCGCCATGGCGATCACAACGCGCTGCTGCTGGCCACCGGAGATCTGGTGCGGATACGCCTGCATCACCCGGTCCGGATCGCCCAGCCGCACCCGGGCCAGCATGTCGCGTGCCCGTTCCTTCGCCTGGGCCGGGGTGCAGCCCGGCTCATGGCACAGCGGCACTTCGGTCAGCTGGTCGCCGATGCGCAGCGCCGGGTTCAGCGCCGCCATCGGCTCCTGGTAGACCATGGCGATCTCGGCGCCGCGCACCCGGCGCAGTTCCTCCTTCGACATCGCCAGCAGGTCGCGGCCGCGGAACTTCATCGAGCCGCCGGCGATGCGGCCGTTGCCGCCGAGATAGCGCATGATCGCCATCGCCACGGTCGACTTGCCGCAGCCGCTTTCGCCCACCAGCCCGACGCATTCGCCGGGCCGGATGGTCAGCGAGAAATCGACCACCGCCGGGATCTCGGCGGCGCGGGTCAGGTAGGAGATCGAGAGCTTGTCGATCTCCAGGATCGGCGTGCTGGTGTCGCGCGGGGGGATGACCTCGATGCTCATCGCTTCAATCCTTCAGCGAGATCTCGCGCAGCCCGTCGGCCAGGAGATTGAGGCCGAGGACGAGCGAGGAGATCGCGATGCAGGGGAAGACCGTCATCCAGGGCGCGAAGGTCGCCATGCCGCGGGTCTCGTTGACCATGCCGCCCCAATCCGGGTCCGGCGGCGGCAGGCCGAGGCCGAGGAAGCCGAGCACGCCGATGGTGATGATGGTGTAGCCCAGGCGCAGACAGGCATCGACGATCAGCGGCCCGCGCGCATTCGGCAGGATCTCGACGAACATGATGTAGAGCGAAGATTCGCCCCGGGTCTGCGCCGCGGCGACATAGTCGCGGTTGCGCAGATCCAGCACCAGGCCGCGGACGATGCGCATGATCCCCGGCGCGCTGGCGCAGGTCACCGCCAGCACGATGTTGATCCCGGACGGGCCGAAGGTGGTGATGATGACGACGTAGAGCACCAGGATCGGGAACGACAGGATGATGTCGCCGATCCGGCTGAGCACGTCGTCCCACAGGCCGCGCTTGTAGCCGGCGAACAGCCCCATGGTGACGCCCAGGATATAGGCGCAGGCGGTCGCCAGCGGCGCGTAGATCAGCACCCGACGCGCGCCCCAGATCACCCGGCTGAGGATGTCGCGGCCGAGATGGTCGGTGCCGAGCCAGAACACCCCGCCATCCGGCGCCACGGTGCCCGGCGGCTTGAACTGCAGCAGGTTCTGGTTCGGTGGATAGGGCGCGATCACAGGCGCCAGCAGGGCCAGCACGATCCAGAACAGCACGATCAGCACGCCGATCACGCCGACCCAGCTTTCGCGCAGCAGCAAGGCCGACCGCAGGGCGCGCAGCAATGGATTGCGGCGGAGCGATGAGGACGGCAGCGAGACGTCGGCCATTCCGGTCTCCGTCAGGTGAAGCGAATGCGGGGATTGAGGTAGGTGTAGCCGACATCGGCGATGGTCTGGGTCGCCACCGCGACGAAGACCGAGACCATGGCACAGGCCTGGATCAGGTAGATGTCCTGGTTCAGCGAGGCTTCCAGCAGCAGGGCACCGAAGCCCTTGTAGCCGAAGAAGGCCTCGACCACGATCACGCCCGACAGCAGCCAGTTGATCTGCAGCACGATCACGGTGAAGGGCGCGATCAGGGCGTTGCGCAGCGCGTGGCGCACGATCACGCGCCGGTACGGGATGCCCTTCAGCACCGCGGTGCGGATGTACGGGCTCTGCATCACCTCGGCCATCGAGGCACGCATCATCCGGGTGATGTAGCCGAAATCGTACAGCACCAGGACCAGCACCGGCATGACCAGCTGCAGCGGGTCGAAGCCCTGGTTCATGCCGCTGGTGCCCGGCAGCCATTTCAGCACCAGGACGAACAGGAAGGACAGGAAGGTCGCCGAGGCGAACTCCGGCACCGAGGTGGTGATGATCGACAGGATCGAGATCGACCGGTCGGTCGCCGAGCCTTCGCGCATGCCGGCGAGCACGCCGAGCACGACCGAGACCGGCACCATCACCGCGAAGACGAAGGCGGCGAGGATCGCGGTGTTGCCCAGGCGCGGCCACAGCACCGCGGCGACCGACGTCTTGAACCGGAGGGAATCTCCGAAATTGCCACTCGTCATCCGGCCGAGCCAGGCGAAATAGCGCTCATACCACGGCGCGAAATAACCATGCGCCTCGAGCCACAGATGGCGCTGTTCGTCCGAGCTGTAGGGCCCGAGCACCTTCACCGCCACGGACGCGCCGTTGACCTCGAGCAGGAAGAAGACCAGCAGCGAGACCGCCAGCATGGTCAGGACCATGAAGAAGGCCCGCTTGGCGAGGAAGATCAGCATGGCGACACCGCCTCGCCGAACCGGCCAGCGAGAGCACAGGCCTCGCAGCCCGGCCCGGTGCAGGGGCGCACAACGCGCCCCTGCCGGATCATCCTATGCCGCCCGGTCACGCCGAGAGCCAGACCTTGTCGAGATACATCTCGCGGGCGAAGTGGTAGGCGAAGCCCTGCACCTTGTCGGTCCCGGCGGTGTAGATCTTCAGCCAGAACGGGATGATGCTGATCGCATCGTCCTGCAGGATCTGCTCGATCTTCTTCATGATCTCCTTGCGCTTGGGCACGTCGATCGTGGCCTGCGCCTGGTTCAGAAGCTTTTCGAACTCCGGATTGTCGTAGCCGCTTTCGTTCCAGGCGGCGCCCTTGCGGTAGGCGACGTCCAGGCACTGCACGCCGAGCGGCCGGGTGGTCCATTGCGTCACGCTGAACGGCCATTTGGTCCAGCGGTCCCAATAGGTGCCGCCCGGCAGGATGTTGACCTTCAGGTTGATGCCGGCCGGCTTCACCATCTCCGACAGCACGACGCCGATCTGGCCTTCCCATTTCGGATCGTCGACGCAGTGGATCTCGATGTCCAGGCCGTTGGCATAGCCGGCATCGGCCAGCAGCTTCTTGGCCTTGTCGTAATCCTGCTTCATCGGCCCGAGATCGGTGTATTCCGGGTGGATCGGCGCGACGTGAAAATCCTGGCCCGGCGTGCCCAGCCCCTGATAGGCCAGCTGCAGCAGCCGGTCATGATCGACGCAGGCCTGCACCGCCTGGCGCACGCGCTTGTCGTCGAACGGCTTCTCGACCACCCGCATCCGGGCGACGCCGACGATCGCCGTGTCCTTGTCATAGAGCTTGATCTGCGGATTGGCCTGGTAGCCGGGCAGCAGGTTGGGGTCGAGCTTGTACAGCAGGTCGACCTGGCCGGAGGACAGCGCCGCCAGTTCGGCCGCCGGGTCGGCGCCGAGATCGATGATCTGCAGTTCGTCGACATAGGGCTCGCCGCCCCAGTAATCCGCCTTCTTGGCGTACACCGCCCGCTGGCCGACGGCGTATTCCTTCAGGGTGAACGGCCCGGTGCCGACCGGGTTCTTGATCAGGTTGGCTTCGTGCTTGGTGGCGAAGTCGCGATGGGTGATCAGCGCGGGATAGTCGCCCAGGCTCTCGGGGAAAGAGAGCATAGCGTTGGTGAAATGGAAGCGCACGGTGTGGTCGTCGATCCGCTCCAGCGCGTTCGGCGCCATCTTGACCGTCTCGCCATCCTTCATCGTCAGGCCGCTGAACCGGCCCTGGTTGGAGGACCCGGTCTTGCTGTCGAGCCAGCGGGTGAAGGTCGCGATCACGTCATCGGCGCCGAAGGCGTCGCCGTTGCTCCACTTCACGCCCTGGCGCAGATGCAGCGTCCAGACCGTGACGTCGTCATTGGCTTCCCATTTCTCGGCGAGATGGGGATGCGACAGGTTGTCGGTGCCGACCCGCACCAGTGGCTCGATCAGTTGCCGGGCCGCATTGCCCTTTTCCGACCAGTCGTAGATGGCGGGGTCGCTCATATCCATCACGAACATGCCGAGCCGAAGCGTGCCGCCCTTGCGCGGCGCATCCTGGGCCAACGCCTGCGGCATCAGCGGTTCGCCGGTCAGCAGCGAGGCCATGGAATAGGCCACCGGAATCGCCAGGCCGAGCAGCACCGAGGTGCGCAGGAATTCGCGCCGGTCGACCCGCCCCTCGCGGAGATCCTCCGCCAGCTTCGGAATCGCGACGTGAACCGTCCCCAAATCCTTGATGTTCATCAAGCTCTCCCTGTCGAGACGCTGGAACCCACCCTGTCAGTCTGCGGCTTTGTATGGGGTTCGAAGCCCTGGCCTGCAGCCTGCACCATTAGACGGCCCGGTCGCACTTCACTTGTTGCCCCTGGCGACGGCAAAGCGCCCGTCAGCGACATCCCGCATGGCGAA
>NZ_JBYRFX010000614.1:0-4016 GCF_057815775.1 Inquilinus sp. | reverse complement strand
CGCCTGCGGCTCGACCACATCGAACACGAACAGCATGCCGGCATCCGGCGCCATGGTCTTTCGAAACATCAGGCCGCGCTCCTGATCCGCCGGCGTCAGCGCCAGTTCGACCGTGAAGTGGAAGCGCTTGCCGGCGGCGGTCTCGATCGTCAGGTCGCTGTTGTCGGGCTTGACCGACGGCGCCTGGTCCTGCGCCAGCGCCGGGCCGGCGGCGAAGACCAGGAGGGCGAGTGCGGCGAGGATCGTCTTCATCATCGTCCTGTTGTCGGAGGCAGGAGGGAAAGGTGGCGGTCTGTCATGGCGCCAGCACGGCGCGGACGGTGTCCTGCACCGCCGGCCGCACCGGGCCGAGCCTCGGCGGATCGTCCATCCGGTCGAACCAATAAGGCTCTGGCGGCGTACCGCGGCGGCGCGACCAGGACAGGCCGGCCAGCACCGCCCGGGAGGCATCCGTCAGCGGCGCCGCCGGATCGAGGCCGTTCAGCACCGCCCAGACACCGGCCCAGCAGCGCCCGACCGTCCAGGGATTGTAGCCGCCGCCGCCCAGCACCAGCAGCCGGGGCGCGATCCGCCGCACCGCGGCCGCCACATCCCACAGCGCGCGGTTGGACAGCGACAGGCGGCTCAGCGGGTCGTGATGCAGCGCATCGGCGCCGCATTGCAACACCACGATGTCGGGGGCGAACCGGTCGACCAGCGGCAGCAGCGCCTCGTCGCGCACCAGCGCCATCTCGTCGTCGTTCAGGTCCCGCGGCATCGGCAGGTTGCGGGCGTTGCCGCCGCCGCGATCGTCCACCGCACCGGTGAAGGGCCAGCGCTGGCCTTCATGCACCGACACCGTCAGCACTCTGACATCGCCGGCAAAGGCGTCCTGCACCCCGTCGCCGTGATGCGCATCGACATCGAGATAGGCGATGCGGCCGAAGCCGCGGTCGAGCAGCGACAGGATTGCCAGCACCGGATCGTTGAAATAGCAGAAGCCGGAGGCGCGGTCGGGCCGGCCATGATGCAGCCCGCCGGCCGGGCTGTAGACCACGGCGCCCTCAGCCCCGTCCGCCAGGATGCCGGCGCCGAGCAGCGAGGAGCCGCAGGCTGTTGCCGGGCGGCGGAACACCTCGCCGAAGATCGGATTCTCGACTCCGCCGAGATTGTGCCGCTGCCGGCGCACGGGATCGAGATCCTGGTCGCGCTCGGCATCCTGCACCGCCGCGACATAGTCCGGATGGTGGAACCGGGTCAGCGCCGCGACCGGGGCCAGCGGCCCTTCACGATACTGCCCGGCATCCAGCCAGCCCTGCGCCCGGATCAGGTCGAGCGCGGTGGAGACGCGCGGGATGGCGAGCGGATGCTTCGACCCGTAGCTGGAATGGCGATAGACTTCGCTGCCGATCAGGACCGGCCGCGTTGCCGCCATTCCCGGATCAGGCCTTCTTGCCCGCCGTCACGTCGGTCCCCGCCGGCGGCGCCTTCTTGCGGAACAGCTTGTCCTCGCCCAGGAACAGCAGGATCGGCGCCGCGATGAAGATCGACGAGGTCGTGGCGACGACGACACCGATCAGGATCACGAAGGCGAATTGCTGCAGGGTCTCGCCGCTCCAGATCGCCAGCGGCAGGCAGGCCAGGAAGGTGGCCAGCGAGGTGCCGATGGTGCGGTTCAGCGTCTGGTTGATCGACAGGTCGATCAGCTGGCGCAGCGGCATCGCCTTGAACAACCGCAGATTCTCGCGCACGCGGTCGTAGACCACGACCTTGTCGTTGACGGAGTAGCCGAGGACGGTCAGGAGTGCCGCGATCGAGGTCAGGTTGAACTCGAAGCCGGTGATGGCATAGACGCCGACCATCTTGGTGACGACGAGGATCATGGTGACGACGGCGCCGACACCGAACTGCCATTCGAAGCGGAACCAGATGTAGAACAGCATGGCGACGAGCGCGAGGCCCAGCGCCATCATGCCGTTCTGGAACAATTCGCCCGACACCGTGCCCCCCACGGAATCACTCGCGCCGACGGTGACGCCCGGCACCTTGTCGACCAGCGTCTGTTTGATCGTCTGGTAGGCCTGCTGCTGCTGCGCGTCGGTCGGCTGCGCCTCCATCCGCACCAGCACGTCGCGGGGCGACCCGAACTGCTGGAGCTGCACCTGGCCGAAGCCGAGGCTGTCGATATCCGACCGCAGCGTGGTGAAATCCGCCGGCTGCGGCGTGTTGATCTGGAAGGTGATGCCACCCTTGAAATCAACGCCGTAGTTCAGTCCCGGATAGAAGAACAGGATGACCGACGCGGTGCTGAGGAAGGCCGAGGTGGCGAGACCGATGATCCGGCCCCGCATGAACTTGATCTTGGTGTCGTCCGGGACGAGACGGAGCCAAAACATTACGCTTTCCTCAGCACGGGCAGGACGGTGGGCCGCTTGCGGCGGATCCAGCCGACCATCATGAAACGCACCAGCACGATCGCGGTGAACATCGAGGTCAGGATGCCGATCGCCGTGGTGACGGCGAAGCCGCGCACCGGGCCCGAACTCAGCGAGTACAGGATCCCCATCTTGATCAGCGAGGTCACGTTGGCGTCGAAGATCGTGCCGAACGCTCGGCTGAAGCCCGCATCCATCGCCGAGAAGGGCGACCGGCCGCGTTTGGTTTCCTCATGCAGGCGTTCGTTGATCAGGATGTTGGCGTCGACCGACAGGCCGAGCGTCAGCAGCAGGCCGGCGATGCCGGGCAGCGTCAGCGTCGCCTCCAGCAGCGACAGGACCGCCAGCGTGATCACCAGGTTCATGACCAGGGCGATATTGGCGAAGATGCCGAACAGCCCATACGCCGCGGTCATATAGGTGATGACCAGCAGGAAGCCGACGCCGACGGCGATCATGCCGGCCTGGATCGCGTCGGCGCCGAGATCCGGCCCGACCGTGCGCTCTTCGATGATGGTCAGCGGCGCCGGCAGCGCGCCGGCGCGCAGCAGCACCGACAGGTCGTTCGCACTCTGGGCGTCGAAGTTGCCGCTGATCTGGCCCCGGCCGCCTAGGATCGGCTCGTTGATCCGCGGCGCGCTGATCACCTTGTCGTCGAGGACGATGGCGAAGGGCTTGCCGGTGTTGGCCTGGGTGACCTGGCCGAAGCGGCGCGCGCCGACGCTGTCGAACTCGAAATTCACCACCCAGCCGCCGTTCTGCTGGTTGGTGCCGGCCCGGGCGTCGGTCAAGTTGGCGCCGTCGACCTCGATCCGCTTCTTGATCGCTATGGTCTGCGGCGTGGTGCTGCGGCTGTCTTCCAGCGGCAACACCTCGGTGTCCGGCGGCACCGGCTGGCCTTGCTGCCAGTCCAGGTTCACCAGATGGAAGGTCATCTTCGCCGTCTGGCCGAGCAGGCGGCGGATGCGGTCCGGGTTCTGTTCGCCCGGCAGCTGCAGCAGGATGCGGTCGGTGCCCTGGCGCGAGATCAGTGGCTCCTTGGTGCCGCTTTCGTCGACGCGGCGGCGGACGATCTCGATCGACTGCTCGACCGCCCGGGCCTCGCGGTCGCGCAGCCCCACCTCGGTCAGGGTCAGGGCGGCCTTGCCGTCGCTGCCGACGCTGATGTCGAGATCACGCTGGTTGCCGGCCAGGGGGTCGACATTGCCGCTGACCAGGTTGTCGGCCAGCAGCGTCCGCACCCGGTCGGCCTGGCTGGGATCCGCCAGGGTGAAGCCGACCGACCGGTCCTTCACGGCGAGATCGGTGTAGGTGACGTTCTCCCGGCGCAGCAGGCTGCGGATCGACTCCTGGATGTTGGTCAGACGGCTGTCGATCACCGTCTTCATGTCGACTTCGAGCAGGAGGTACGACCCGCCCCGCAGATCGAGACCCAGATTGATCTGTCGTGCCGGAACCCAGGACGGCAGCGCGTCGAGCGTGCTGCGCGGCAGGATGTTCGGCAGGCTCAGGATCACGCCGAGGAGGCACACCACCCAGATGGCGACCTTCTTCCACGGGGCGAAATACATCATCGACGGCAAGCTCTCAAAAATCACTCGG
>NZ_JBYRFX010000613.1:0-6839 GCF_057815775.1 Inquilinus sp. | reverse complement strand
GCCCGGCGTGGTGGTGGCGCTGGCCCTGGTCACCATCACCGTGCGGGTGGCGCTGCCGCTGTACCAGACGGTGGCGACCCTGCTGCTGGCCTATCTGCTGATGTTCCTGCCGCGGGCGCTGATCGGCCTGCGTGCCAGCATCGCCCAGGCGCCGGTCGAGCTGGAGCATGCCGCCGCCAGCCTGGGCCGGTCGCCCGCCCGGGCGCTGTGGTCGGTCACCATCCGGCTGGCCGCCCCCGGCGCCGCCGCCGGGATGGCGCTGGTGGCGCTGGGCATCACCAACGAGCTTACGGCGACGCAGATGCTGGCGCCGAACGGCACCCGCACCCTGGCCACCGCCTTCTGGTCCTACAGCGGCGAGATCGACTATGCCGCCGCGGCGCCCTATGCCTTGCTGATGATCCTGATCTCCCTGCCCCTGACCTGGCTGCTGTACACCCAGTCCAAGCGGACCGCCGGCCGATGACCGCCCAACTATGACCTTTCTCGACCTGCGCGGCATCAGCCGCCGCTACGGCGCGGTGACCGCGCTGGACGGTGTCGACCTGGACGTGGCCGCCGGCAGCCGCACTGCGATCCTCGGCCCCTCCGGCTCCGGCAAATCGACGCTGCTGCGGATCATCGCCGGCTTCGAGGCGCCCGATGCCGGCCGGGTCGCGCTGGACGGCCAGGTGCTGGCCGACGGCCCGGCGGCGATGCCGGCGCACCGGCGCGGCATCGGGCTGGTGGCGCAGGACGGCGCCCTGTTCCCGCATCTCGATATTGCCGACAACATCGGCTTCGGCCTGGCGCGCAACGACCCCCGGCGGGCCGACCGCATCGCCGAGCTGATGGCGATGGTCGAGCTGGACCCGGCCATGCTGCGGCGGCGGCCGGACCAGCTGTCGGGCGGGCAGCAGCAGCGCGTCGCCCTGGCCCGGGCGCTGGCCCGCAGCCCGCGGCTGATGCTGCTGGACGAACCGTTCTCGGCGCTCGACACCGGCCTGCGCGCCAGCACCCGCAAGGCGGTGTCGGCGCTGCTGGCCGCCGCCGGCATCACCACCATCCTGGTCACGCACGACCAGGCCGAGGCGCTGTCCTTCGCCGACCAGGTCGCGGTGATGCGCAACGGCCGGCTGCTGCAGGCCGGGTCGCCGCGCGAACTGTATCTGCGGCCGCACGACCCGATGATCGCCGAGTTCCTGGGCGAGGCCATCGTGCTGCCCGCCCGGCTGGATGATGGCTGGGCCGACTGCGCCCTGGGCCGCATCGGCGTCGACGACCGGCGCCGGGGCGAGGCGCGGATCATGCTGCGGCCGGAACAGCTGGTGCTGGCGGAGGATCGCGACGGCACGGCCGGCGCCTTGGCCGAGGTGGCGGAGATCGATTTCGGCGGATCGGTCTGCAGCGTCACCGTGCGGCTGCTGGAGGGCCCGGCGCCCGCGGGCACCGGCCGGTTGCTGCTGCGCCGGCCCTATCTCGGCCTACCCGAGCCGGGCGCGCGGGTGCGGATCACCGTCCGCGGCGCCGCCCATGTCTTCGCCGATTCATAGGCACGGACTCAGAGATTGTTTGGAAACGGGTTGGCGTGAGTCGGCTGGTGGTGGTTTCGAGAACCGGCGCGCAGCGGACGTTTGGGTCCGTGAGCACCGGAAGCTTCGAGTCCGCCATCAGACGGCCGCGCCGGCCCGTTTCCGAGCGGTCTCTCAGCGCCAGGCGACGACCACGACCCAGGGCGTCTCCGGCTCCGGCCGCTCGACCCGGATCTCCGAGAAGCCGGCCGTTCCGAGCGCATCGACCACATCGTCCAGGGCCCGAACCGTGAAGATGTCGGCCGGCATGTTGCGGCGGTCCATCCGGTCCTTCGGCAGGAAGCCGAGCACTAGCCGGCCGCCGGGCGACAGCACGCGGTGGATCTCGGCAAAGCCTGCCGCCAGCGAGGCCCAGAAATAGATCGTGTTGACAGTGCAGATCTTGCCGAAGCTTTCGGCGGCGAAAGGCAGCGCCTCGATGCTGCCCTGGCGAAACTCCGCCTGGCCCGTCTGCACCGCCCCGGAGAATTCGGCCATGGCGCGTTCGACCGCCTCCCACGACCGGTCGATCCCACCGACGAAAGCGGCCTGCCCGACCAGGACCGGCAGATTGACGCCGCCGCCGAAGCCGATTTCGAGAATGCGATCCGCCGGCGACGGCCGCAGCTGGCGCATCGCGAAGGCGTTCATCCCGGCATTGGTCCGGTTCATCAGCCGCATCACCAGGCGGCCCCAGAAGCCCACCGGCAGCGAGAGCTGCCGGGCGATGAAGCGCGGGGGAGCCATGGCCGTTCCTTCTGAGCCTGCCGGGGGCGCGGGCCACCGGCCGAGGCTGGCACTGTCCGGGACCGGGCCCCCACCCTCAATCCCCCAGGATTAAGGGGGCCCCCAGGATTAAGGGGGCCCTCAGGATTAAGGGGGCCCCAGGCTTAAGGAGGTTCGGGCCGGGATCAGCCCTCCGGACCGCGCTCTATCCGCACCCGCCAGCGCGCCCGGTCCGCATCCTCGGGCTCGACCGAGACCACGCGATGCCCGCTTTCCGTTGCCGAACGTGGAACATTCACCAGTGGTTCTCCGGCATTCAGCCGTATTTCCGCCACTTCTCCGGGCTTCATATCTTCAAGCAACAGCTTGGTTTTGACGAAAGTGAACGGGCAGACTTCCGCGGTTACATCAAGAAACCGAAGCGGGAGTTCAGTGCTCATGACGCATTCTCGATTTTTCATGGCGATTGGCGTTGCAGTCCAATAGTGGGCGACTTATATACCGAAGAATCGTGCCGCGGGAGTATGAACATGAGCAATGAAACGCCGACCAACGATTTGATGAACCTCACATCTCAAATTGTCTCGGCACATGTAGGAAACAATACCGTTGCTATCTCCGACCTGCCGAACTTGATCGAGCAAGTCTATCGTGCGCTGGGCGGCCTCGGGACTGCACCGGTTCCGGTGGTCGAGAAGCCGCAGCCCGCGGTTCCGATCAAGAAGTCGATCACGCCGGACTACATCATCTGCCTGGAAGACGGCAAGCAGCTGAAGATGCTGAAGCGGCACCTGAAGACGGCCTACAACATGACGCCCGACGAATATCGCGATCGTTGGGGCCTGGCGTCGGATTATCCGATGGTGGCGCCTAACTATGCCAAGCAGCGCAGCAGGCTGGCCAAGCAGATCGGCCTGGGCACCCGCGCCCGCAAGGACTGATCCGCTGTGGCCGGATGTCGCCGGCCAGGGTACAGGGCGGGCCGTCACCCGACGGGCCGCCCGGTTTCCGGCCGGACCGGGGCACCGCGGCGGGACTTGAGAAATCAACGCACACTTGTAATCGTTCTGCTTTATAATCGGGTCAGCGCCCCGGTGTGGTGACACGAGAATCGCCACGGCGCCTCGGGGGAAAAAAGAGCGGACGGACGGCAGTATGGCAGTCACAACCTTCGTCGACGACCACGGGTTCAGCCTGCGTGCGGGCAACCTGGAGGTTCGGCTTGCCGAGACGGAGGAGGAGATCAAGGCGGCCCAGGCGCTGCGGTATACCGTCTTCTATGAGGAGATGGCGGCCCAGCCCTCGCTGGAGATGGCCTCCGACCGACGCGACTTCGACGACTATGACGACGTTGCCGATCACCTGCTGGTGATCGACCATGCGCGGGGCAAGGGCGCCCACGGCGTGGTTGGCACCTATCGGTTGATCCAGCGCGACGGCGCCGCCCAGATCGGCGCCTTCTATTCCGCCAGCGAATACGACATCGCCAAGATCGAGGCCCATCCCGGCGCGATCCTGGAACTCGGGCGGTCCTGCGTCGCCGGCCCCTATCGCTCCGGCGGCACCATGCAGCTGCTGTGGCGCGGCATCGCCGCCTACCTGTTCCACCACGACATCGAGATCATGTTCGGCTGCGCCAGCTTGCCGGGGATCGACCCGGACACGCTGCGGCTGCCGCTGTCCTATCTCTACCACTATCATCTGGCGCCGCCGGCCCTGCGCCCGACCGCCCTGCCCGATCGCTACACCGACATGCGGCGCCTGCCGCTGGCGGAGATCGACCAGCGCGAGGCGATCGCGGCGCTGCCGCCGCTGATCAAGGGCTATCTCCGCCTCGGCGGCCATGTCGGCGACGGCGCGGTGATCGACCCGCAATTCGGCACCACCGACGTCGCCATCATCGTCAAGACCGACCTGGTGACCGAGAAGTACTTCAAGCATTACGAGCTGAAGCGCGAGCAGCGGCCCATCCTGGCCTTCCGCAAGGATTAAGCGCGCGATGGCAGGCGGGCGACTCGGATCGAAGCTCCGGGCGGTGTTGCGGCTTAGCATCTACGTGCCCTGGACCGTGCTGCTGATGCCGGTGCAGGCGCTGGCCGTGCGCTTCGGCTGGCGGCTGCAGACCAGCTTGCCGGCCTTCTACCACCGCATCTGCTGCCGCATCCTGGGGCTGGATGTCGAGACCCGCGGCGCGATGTCCACCGCGGCGCCGACGCTGTTCGTCTCGAACCACCTGTCCTATCTCGACATCGAGGTGCTGGGGTCGCTGATCCCGGGCAGCTTCGTTGCCAAGACCGAGGTCGGCACCTGGCCGTTCTTCGGCGCCCTGGCCCGGCTGCAGCGCACCGTCTTCGTCGACCGCACCAAGCGCGGATCGGCCGATGTCCAGCGCGACAGCCTGCAGGCAAGGCTGGAGGCCGGCGACAATCTGGTGCTGTTCCCCGAGGGCACGTCGAGCGACGGCAACCGCACCCTGCCGTTCAAGAGCGCGCTGTTCGCCGCCGCCGGCATCCGCGTCGACGGCCGGCCGCTGACGGTGCAGCCGGTTTCGATCGCCTGCACCACGCTGGACGGCATCCCGCTCGGCCGGCGGCTGCGGCCGATCTATGCCTGGTATGGCGATATGGATCTGGTGCCGCATCTGTGGAACATGGTGAAACAGGGCCACCTGACCATCACCGTGATCTTCCACCCGCCGGTGTCGCTGGAGGATTTCCGGTCGCGCAAATCGCTGGCCGACCACTGCTGGCGCACCATCGCCGGCGGCGTGTCCGCGGCCAATGCCGGCCGGCTGCCGGAACCGGCGGCCCCCGACATTCCCGACCAGCGCCGCGCGGCGTGAGCGAACGCTTGATTTCCGAAGGCCTCGCCGTGATCTATCATCGCAACCCGATGGAGATGTGGATCGCATCGCCCGGTCGCCTGCGCGGTAGGCACCCCGGTCGATCCACGGAAGGATTGGACAAGCGCGCGTGAGCACTGCGGCCAGCAAGAAGTTGTTCATCAAGACCTGGGGCTGCCAGATGAACGTCTACGACAGCGGTCGTATGGCGGACATCCTGGCGCCGCTCGGCTATGCCCTGACGGACAGTGCGGAGGGGGCCGACATGGTCATCCTCAACACCTGCCATATCCGGGAAAAGGCGACGGAGAAGGTGTTCTCCGACCTCGGCCGGCTGCGCCCGCAGAAGGCGGCGAAGGCTGCCCAGTCAAAGGACGGGGATGAGCCGATGATCGTCGCCGTCGCGGGCTGCGTCGCCCAGGCCGAGGGCGAGGAGATCGCGCGCCGCGCGCCCTGGGTCGACCTGGTGTTCGGGCCGCAGACCTATCATCAGCTGCCGGAGATGGTGGCCCGCGCGCATCGCCAGGCAGGCAGGCCGCTGGTCAACACCGACTTCCCGGTCGAGAGCAAGTTCGACCATCTGCCCGGCGAGGCCGGCGTGCAGGGCGCATCGGCCTTCCTGTCGGTGCAGGAGGGCTGCGACAAGTTCTGCACCTTCTGCGTCGTGCCCTACACCCGCGGCGCGGAATATTCGCGCGACACCGTTGGCATCCTGGCCGAGGCACGGCGCCTGGTGGCGCGCGGCGCCCGCGAGATCACGCTGCTGGGCCAGAACGTCAACGCCTTCCACGGCGAAGGGCCGGACGGGTCGGTCTGGGGCCTGGGCCGACTGATCAGCGCTTTGGCCGAAATCGACGGGCTGGACCGCATCCGCTACACCACCAGCCATCCGCGCGACATGGACGACGACCTGATCGACGCCCATCGCGACGTGCCGCAGCTGATGCCGTTCCTGCACCTGCCGGTGCAGAGCGGATCGGACCGCATCCTGGCGGCGATGAACCGCAAGCATGACGGCGACGCCTATCGCCGCGTCATCGACCGGCTGCGCGCGGCACGGCCAGACCTGGCGCTGTCGTCGGACTTCATCGTCGGCTTCCCCGGCGAGACCGACCGCGACTTCGCCGACACGCTGAAGCTGGTGACCGAGATCGGCTTCGCCCAGGCCTACAGCTTCAAGTACAGCGCCCGGCCCGGCACTCCGGCGGCCGCGCTGGACGACCAGCTGTCCGAGGCGGCGAAGGACGACCGGCTGCAGGCGCTGCAACAGCTGCTGTGGGCGCAGCAGACCGCCTTCAACCAGGGCACGGCCGGCCGGGTCATCCCGGTGCTGCTGGACCGGCCCGGCCGCCGGCCCGGTCAGTTGCAGGGCCGCAGCCCGTGGATGCAGTCGGTCCATCTCGACGCGCCCGCCCGCCTGCTCGGCACCATCCAGCCGGTCCGCATCGTCGAAGGGCGGCAGCTCAGCCTGACCGGCACGCTCGAACTGGTGGATGCGGAGGTGGCGGCATGACCGCGCGCGAATCCGCCGAGGCGACTGCCGCCCGGGCCAAGCCCGCAGCACACCGCGTCGATATCAGCTTCGACGACAACCGGCTGCTGCCGCTCTTGTATGGCGAGCACGACACCCATCTGCTGCGGATCGAGCACCAGCTCGGCGTGTCGCTGGCCTCGCGCGGCAACACCGTCACCATCAAGGGCGCGGCCGAGCCGGTCGAGCA
>NZ_JBYRFX010000612.1:0-2510 GCF_057815775.1 Inquilinus sp. | reverse complement strand
CCGCGGCCTGCTGACCGCGATCGACGGCGTGTCCTTCGACATCGCGCCGGGCGAGGTGCTGGGCGTGGTCGGCGAATCCGGCGCCGGCAAGTCGATCACCGGCACCGCCGTGATCGGGCTGATCGACCCGCCCGGCCGCATTGCCGGCGGCGAGATCCGGCTGAAGGGCGAACGGATCGACGGGTTGAAGCCGGAGGCGATGCGGCGGATCCGCGGCCGGCGCATCGGCATGATCTTCCAGGACCCGCTGACCAGCCTGAACCCGCTCTACACCGTCGGCCGGCAGCTGACCGAGACCATCACCACCCATCTCGCCCTCAACCGCGACGCCGCCCGGCGCAAGGCGATCGGGCTGCTGGAGGAGGTCGGCATCCCGGCCGCGGCGGCGCGGATCGATGCCTATCCGCATGAATTCTCCGGCGGCATGCGCCAGCGCGTGGTGATCGCCCTGGCCCTGGCGGCGGAGCCGGAGCTGGTGATCGCGGACGAGCCGACCACGGCG
This sequence comes from Inquilinus sp., assembly GCF_057815775.1. Classification (NCBI taxonomy): domain Bacteria; kingdom Pseudomonadati; phylum Pseudomonadota; class Alphaproteobacteria; order Rhodospirillales; family Rhodospirillaceae; genus Inquilinus; species Inquilinus sp. The sequence goes on along the minus strand of NZ_JBYRFX010000612.1, from coordinate 2,008 downwards.
CTCGACGTCTCGGTCCAGGCCCAGGTGATCGCGGTGCTGAAGCGGCTGTGCCGCGAACGCGGCACGGCGGTCATGCTGATCACCCACGACATGGGCGTGATCGCCGAGACCGCCGACCGGGTGGCGGTGATGTATGCCGGCCGGATCGCCGAGATCGGGCCGGTGCGGGCCGTCATCAAGCACCCGCACCACCCCTACACCAGCGGGCTGATGGGCTCGATCCCGACGCTGGATGTCACGGCCGATATCGGCCCCGGCGCCCGGCTGCAGCAGATCCCCGGCGCGATGCCGCGGCTGGACGCCATCCCGGCCGGCTGCGCCTTCAACCCGCGCTGCCCCGTGGTGTTCGAGCGCTGCCGCCATGACCGGCCGGAGCTGATCGCGACCGGGCCGGGGGCGGCGGCCTGCTGGCTGGCGGCGGAAGGAGAGGGGGCATGACGCGGGACGCTCTGGTCGAGGTCGTGGCGCTGCACCGCCGGTTCGACCTGTCGCAGCCCTGGCTCGGCCGGGTGCTGGGCGGCGCGCCGCGGCTGACGCTGAAGGCGGTGCAGGATGTCAGCTTCACCATCGGCCGGGGCGAGACCGTCGCCCTGGTCGGCGAATCCGGCTCCGGCAAATCCACCATCGCCCGCATGGTGGTGGGGCTGCTGCCGCCCAGCGACGGCGCCGTGCTGATCGACGGGCTGGACCTGGCCGACCCGACCAAGAAGCCGCAACTGGCCAAGCTGCGGCGGCGGATCCAGATGATCTTCCATGACCCCTATGCCAGCCTGAACCCGCGCTGGCGGGTCGACCGCATCGTCGCCGAACCGATCCGCGCCTTCGGCCTGGCCTCCGGCGCCGGGGTCGCGGCCCGGGTGGCCGAACTGTTGCAGCGGGTCGGGCTCGACGCCCGCGACGGCCGCAAATTCCCGCATGAATTCTCCGGCGGCCAGCGCCAGCGCATCTGTATCGCCCGGGCGCTGGCGTCGAAGCCGGATTTCATCGTCTGCGACGAGCCGACCTCGGCGCTCGACGTCTCGGTCCAGGCCCAGATCCTGAACCTGATGAAGGATCTGCAGGACCAGTTCGGCCTGACCTATCTGTTCATCAGCCACAATCTGGCTGTGGTGAAGCACATGGCCGGCCGGATCGGCGTGGTTTATCTCGGCCGCATGGTCGAGCTGGCGCCGACCGCCGACCTGTTCCGGGGGCCGCGCCACCCCTACACCCGCATGCTGCTCGACGCGCTGCCGGACCTGGAGATGACCGGCCGGCCGCGCAAGATAGTGGAGGGCGAGATCCCCAGCCCGATCGCGCCGCCGCCCGGCTGCGCGTTCCATCCGCGCTGCCCGCTGGCCAACGACCGCTGCCGGCAGGAGGTGCCGCAGCCCATCGCCGCCGGCAGCGCCCTGGTCGCCTGCCACGCCGTCCAGGAAGGGCGCGACCGGGCCGCGGCGTAGTGGGGCGGTTCGGGGTGCTGATGCCGCCCTTCCATCACCGTCATCGCGAGGCGCGCAGCGCCGTGGCGATCCAGGCTGGTGCCGCTCGGGCGGCGCGATGGATCGCTTCGCTGCGCTCGCGATGACGGTGTTGGGGAGGCGCCAACACCTTCGGCCCCTCCCGCGGGGCAGGAGAGGCGAAACACTCGGTGGTCGGGCTCGCGTTGGCGGACCCGCACTTCCACCCCTGCCTGTCATGCCCGGACCTGATCCGGGCATCCAGAGACTGTCGACATCTCCTGGATTGCCGGGTCAACCCTCGGATCAAGTCCGAGGACGGCAATGACAACAAGGGAGAGTGCGATCACCCCGTATCCGGCGGCTTTGGACTGCGGCTGCTGCCGGCATGGAATTCGGGCGGATCCCCCGGCCAGGGCTCGTCGTCCTCCGGCGGCACGACGCCCATCCTCTCCAGGGTCTTGTCCGCCGCTTCCAGCCAGCGCTTCACCCGTGGCGGATATCCCCAATACCGGGACAGCGTCTCCACCGCGATCTCTGCCGGGGTGACCTCCACCAGCTCCGCGATC
>NZ_JBYRFX010000611.1:0-3068 GCF_057815775.1 Inquilinus sp. | reverse complement strand
GCCACGGCGCTGCTGCAACTGCTGTATGCCGTGCCGCCGCTGTATCATCTGAATGCGGCGGTGCTGGACCGAGACCTGCCCGCGATCGCCGCCTACGACACGGTGTTCCGGCCGCTGCACCAGCGGCTGTTCACCCAGCCGATGACGGATTTCGCCGTGCTGTCGCCGGACCGGCTGCTGCAGCGGTCGGTGTTCGGCGACGGCACGACGGTGACGGTCAATTTCGACACCGCGCCGCGGACCCTGCCGGATGGCGCTGTGCTGCCGGCCCAGTCTGCCCGACTGGAAGGGCCGGGGCAGGGGCCGCAGGTGGTCGAAGCTGCCTCGTTCTTCCGCACCCCGAAGAAATAGGCGGATGCATCAAAGCCTGAGCGAATCCGCCTAGTCGTCGCCGCGGGCGCGCCCTACCATCGCCTCGCACGTCAAACAGGGGGTGCCCAAAATGAGAACAATGCTTCGCGGCGTGATCGCCGCGATCGTGCTCGGCTGCGCCGCTGTGCCGGCCCTGGCCGAGACGCCGAAGGACACGCTGGTCCAGGCCTATCGCATCGACGACATCATCACGCTCGACCCGGCCGAGGTGTTCGAGTTCTCGACATCCGAATACATCAACCAAGTCTATGACCGGCTGGTCTATTATAATGCCAAGGACCCGTCGAACTTCACGCCCGGCATCGCCGAGAGCTGGAGCGTCGCCGACGACGGCACCACCTACACCTTCAAGATCCGCGACGGGGCCAAGTTCCACTCCGGCAACCCGCTGACGGCGGAGGACGCGGCCTATTCGCTCCGCCGCGCCATCAAGCTGAACCTGTCGCCGGCCTTCATCGTCGGCCAGTTCGGCCTGACCGCGGACAATGTCGACGCCATGGTCACCGCGCCGGATGCGCGCACGCTGGTGTTCAAGACCGACAAGGCCTACGCGCCCAGCTTCGTCCTCAACTGCCTCAGCTCCACCGTCTCCTCGGTGGTCGATGCCAAGACCGTGGAGGCGAATGCCAAGGGTGGCGATTTCGGCCATGAGTGGCTGAACACCCACTCGGCCGGCTCCGGCCCCTACAAGCTCGGCGCCTGGAAGCCGAATGAGAGCTTGGTGATGGACCGGTTCGACGACTATTGGCGGGGCAAGCCGGGCTTCCGGCGGATCTTCTTCCGCCATGTGCTCGACCCGACCTCGCAGATGCTGCTGCTGCAGCGCGGCGATGTCGACATCGCCCGCGGCCTGACCGGCGAGCAGATCGAATCGCTGAAGTCGAACCCGGACGTGACGCTGCTGGAGGTGCCGCGCGGCGCCCTCTGGTACCTGTCGATGAACACCCAGACCGAGCCGCTGAAGAAGGTCGAAATCCGGCAGGCGCTGAAATATTTGATCGACTATCACGGCATGGCCGACAGCTTCATGAAGGGCCTGGCGATGCCGCACCAGAACTTCCTGCCCAAGGGGTTCCTGGGGGCGCTGAACGACGAGCCGTTCAGCCTCGACGTCGACAAGGCCAAGCAGCTGCTGGCCCAGGGCGGCTACCCCGACGGCTTCAAGATCAGCATCGACGTGCCGAACGGGTCGCCCTACCTGGAGATGGCGCAGTCGATCCAGGCGACCTTCGCCAAGGCGGGGGTGGATCTGCAGATCATCGCCTCGGACGACAAGCAGCAGACCAGCAAGATCCGGGCCCGCAAATACGAGACCGCGATCGGCCGCTGGGGGCCGGACTACCAGGACCCGCACACCAACGCCCAGAACTTCGGCATGAATGTCGACAACGGCGAGAACCCGCCGATGAAGACCACGGCCTGGCGCACGTCCTGGGATATCCCGGAGCTGACCAAGGAGACCGCGGCCGCGGTGCTGGAGACCGACACCGCCAAGCGCCAGGCGATGTATGAGGCGTTGCAGCGCAAGATCCGCGAGATGGCGCCATACGCCTTCATGTTCCAGCAGGTCGAGACGGTCGCCGCGCGCAAGAACGTCCAGGGCCTGGTCTGGGGCCCGGGAACCGAGAACGACTTCTTCTGGCAGGGCACGAAGGAGTAGGGGCTGAATGGATGCGGATTGGGTTCGTGGTGCGAACCCGATCCGCGTCACTCGCGATATGAGCGTTCATCGCGTGCGGGGCGATTTCCAGAACCGGCTCCAAAACTGAGCCTCCCGGGTTTCCGAGTCCGGCGCTTCGTATGCGGCGGTGACAAGGGCGGAACAATGCGATCGGCTGAAGTTCGTCGGTCCCTTGTTCATTAGCCGAAGATTGAACAGACGGATGCTCTTGGCGACGTCCTCGTCTCGCAGAATTCGCAGTGGATCATCGTTCCAAAGGGCGCTGAGCGATATCTGATCGGATCCGCCTGGTTTGTAGTGAAATTCATTAAATTCGACGCCCAAGCGTTCGGCAACTTCAGGCAGGCCGCCTGGGGCTGCCTCCAAGGGCGATTTTGCGCATCGGAGTACGATTTCCGCATCTTCACCATCGCCGAACACCGACAATACCTCCTGCCAAAACATGTTGAGACGGTACAGGAGCTCTGGCCGTTCCTTTGTCCCTTGCCCGCGCGCGCTCAATGACCAGAAGGATATCTCCGAGATCTTGGGTGATGGAATGAAGTTTTTCATATAATATTTTATAAACAATAGATGCGGATCGATGGTGCATATCTTCATAAGTCTGTCGAACGATCGTTGAGATCGAATGTCTATTGCTGTATCTTGAGCGCGATTGACGCTTTGGTTTTCTCTAAATTTTAGATCAAGCCAGAGATTTTGCTGGTCAATAGGCATGATCGCTTCAAAATCCGATCCAGGCTGAGGGATGCTTGTAAATGTAACATTTCTCAGGCCAAAACCGGCAGTCTCAAGTCGATAGATTAACGAGCGCTCATTTTGGTCAAGTTCAGATTTCTTACGTTTTTGAAACCTAATTGTTCTGATATCTTGGTGGATTTTCCGGTGTTGCCCATATCTGCGGACTACATCTGTAGCCTTTCCAACATAAAATTCATCATTTTGAAATTCTATAATATAGATGCCGCATCTGTTGGTTTTCGTAAACAGATCTGCGATGGAAGGGCGATTGATA
>NZ_JBYRFX010000610.1:0-4254 GCF_057815775.1 Inquilinus sp. | reverse complement strand
CGGCGCAGCCGCTTGATCTCGGTCCGCGCCTCGCCGATGGTCCGGCACACTGGGGTGCCGACCTCGACCTGGCAGCGGAAGAATTCGCGGGCAACGCTGCCCTCGTGCCGATGCTCCAGCGCCTCGGCCAGCTCCGGCGGCGGGTCGGCGACCAAGTCCCGGCTGATCGGATCGACCAGCAGGTATTCTTCCTCGATGCCGAGGGTGAAGGCGGGCTCGCTCATTACGCCACCGCCTGAAAGGGCTGGTACAGGCCAGGATCGGCCAGGATCGGGGTGAAGATGTCGGCCATGCGGTCGGCCCAGGCCTCGGCCGCGGCGTCGGCGGCGATCAGATCCTGTCGCATCTCGATCAGCACATGCGGCAGGCCGCGCGGCTCGGCGTGGCTGTGCATGGTGTAGCCATGCGCGTTGCGGCCGGAATAGGGCTGGTTGTCACCGACCGTGGTTTCCGGGTCGCGGCGCAGCGCCTCCATCAGCGGCAGCGGGATGCGGCCGTCGTCGCGCCACAGCACGCCGACCTGCCAGGGCCGGGCGAAGCCGCGCATCACGGGGGTGAAGCTGTGCAGCGACAGCAGCGCCGGGGCCGGGCAGCGGGCGGCCGCCCGGTCGATCTGCGCCGCGATCGCATCGTGATAGGGGTGGAACAGCGCCGCGGCCCGGGCGGCCTCCTGCTCGCGCGTCAGCCGGGCGTTGTCCGGCACGATCACGCCGTCGCTGATGGCGCAGATCGAGGTCGGGTCGTCGAGCTGCCGGTTGGGGTCGAGGATTAGCCGGGAATAGCGGTGCAGCAGCAGCGGCGCGTCGAGCCGTTCGGCCAGGCGGCGCGAGAACGCTTCGATGCCGATGTCGTAGGCGACATGGCGGTCCAGCGCCTCCGGCCCCAGGCCGAGGGTGCCTAGCGATTTCGGGAAGGCGCGGCCGGCATGGTCGGCCACCAGCACGGCGCAGGCCTTGCCGTCGGGATTCACCAGCTCGAAGGGCGGCGGGTCGTCGGGTCCGAGGAGCGTCATCCCAAGAGCCTAGCAGGGCGCCGCGAGACTGTGGAGGGCGGCGCTGCACAACCCGACCCAGGCGAAGCCACGAGCCGCCTCGACTGCCATTGAAGAATAGTGCGGGATGCATTATTATGAAAGTGTAGTGGCATTCGGCAATTTTGTTTTAATAATTTGGTAGATAGCTCAAATTCCGCACGGTAGCAGAAATTAATTGGGATTTATTTCCTATTTTATTGCTCCACCAGCCCACACCCACACCAAGTCAGAAAATATCGGCAATTCCGAAAATCCTTCCAAAACCTAGATCTTTGCTGGAACCATCGTCATAATTAATTTTAAACACGCCATATGGCGGTAGTTATAAAGTAATATTCCGAATAAAATGAAGTATACATTCCATCGATTTCGTGACTCAAAACAGAAATCACTTAATTTAATCCCACGACCATAGTGAATTCTTTCCGCCCCATATTTCGAAAATATTAACCATATCGCCTCGACGCGGCAGGAAACCACAAAGGCAGCAGCGCCTCCCCTAGCCACTCGACACCGGCGATCTGACGGATCGGAGCGCCCCGATGGAGATCGACCCCTCGAAATGGACACCGACCCCGGTGAGGATCACCGTCTGCAATCTGCTGTGGCAGATCAAAGCCGATCTCTGGGCCAAGGAGGTGCAGACCTCGCCGACCTATTCCTACCAGTGGATGGCAGACCAGATGGGGCATCTGGCAATCGGCCTGCTGTTCACCCTGGTGGGGGCCTGGATCCTGCCGGCGACGTGGCCGGGCGCCCTGGTCGGGGCCGGCGCCGCCCTGGTTTTCGCTGTGGTCAAGGAATTGCGGGACTGGATCGCCGAAGGCGGCAAGATCAAGGCCCCCCGCTTCGATGCCGGCCAGAACCAAAGCGACATCCGGAACAATGCCCTGATCGCCAGCTATTACATGGTCGGCGGCGCCGTGCTTGGGCTTGCTGCACTGTCGGGCTGGGCCGCATGGATCAGCATTCCCGTCGCTGTGGTCCTCATCGTGGCACCGGCGGCCTATTGGCTGCGGCAGAAACTGCGATTCCAGCAGGCCGCCTTGCCCTATCTGTATCGCCTGCCGGAATTCGAGCCGCCGGAAGGCTGCCTCGACGACACCGCCTGCAAGGCGGTCAACGAACTGGTAAGCGGCCGGGCCGAACGGCCACGCTGCTTCGTGATCGCCGGCCCGCTGAACAGCGGCAAGACCAGCCTTGCGGTCGGGATCGGCACCGAAGCGGCATTCCACGGCCGAAAGGTGCGCTACGCAACGCTGTCGAAACTGCGGCAATTGGCAGAGACCGTCGACGGTGCCGAGCCGGCCTCGCCCCGCAACATGAAATGGTGGCCGATCCGGGAGAGCGAATTGCTGATCGTGGACGACGTGGCCGGGCTGTACGCCACGGCGAGCCGCCCGGGCATCGAGACCACGCTCCACCAACTCGGCAACGATTTCCTGCGCGGCATCGGCCTGCGTGACACCGTCTGGTGCCTGGAGGCTGCCCCCGGAGAGATCCTCGACTCCATCACGGCTCTCTGGGGTGCGATGGACCACCCGGATCCGAAGCCGGTGAACCTGATCCTGCAGCGAATAGATCCGCCGGCACAGCCCGGCGCTTCGTAGGAGGCGGACCATGCCGACTGACAGCCCGGCCGCTTCCCAGGATCAGAGTCCGCAGTCCCTGGTCGATGTGCTTCGGCAGGAATTCGAGAAGATCGACGGCCATCCGGGAACCCCGAAGGGCAGGCCGACACTCGACGACACCTTCCGCCTCAACCAGTCGGCCCTTTGCCTGTCGGGCGGCGGCATCCGCAGCGGCGCTTTCGCCCTCGGCGTCATCCAGGCCCTGGCCCGGAAAGAGCTGCTGACCGGGATCCACTACCTCTCCACGGTGTCCGGCGGGGGCTATACCGGCGCCTGGCTGACGGCGCTGATCCACCGGCAGGGCGGCGATGTGAAAGCCGTGCAGGAACGGCTGGCCAAGGTCAGAGACGAGGAAGACATCGCCATCCGGCGGCTGCGCAGCCGGACCAACTACCTGACGCCGGGGAAAGGGGTGTTCTCGACCGACACCGTGACCGCGGTGGTCGTCTGCGTCAGGAACATGCTGCTCAACTGGCTGCTGTTCATTCCGCTTCTCTGGCTCGGCATCACTATCGTGAAATTGCTACCGGTCATCGATGCCGGACTGGCCCACCCGGATGTCCGGACCGTCCTGCCGCATCTCATTCTGCTGCTGTCGGCCGGCATCACCTCTCTCGTCTATGTGGCCATTCCGGACCGCGGTTGGAAGCCGAAGGAGAGGACCATCTGCGCCGTGATCCTGCTGCCCACCATGCTGTGGGCCCAGGCCTTGAGCCTGACGGTCGCCAGGGGAACCGACGCCCCCATCATCTTCGGGCACTGGCTTCCGGCTGGCGTTCTCGCCAGCTGGATCGGAACCCTGCTCGGGTATTTTCTCGGCCAATGCGCCGTCGGCCGCAGCCCGACGACCACGCAACCCTATCGGAATTTCTGCGCGTGGCTGGGCGCGGCCTCTGTGACCCATCTGGCACTCGCCTTCGTGCTGCCGCGGATCGCCTATCCAGTGCCGTCGGGCCTGCCGGTCTTCGAGTTGCTCGGCCCACCCTTCGCACTGGCGATGAATCTGGCGGCGATCGCGCTCTATGCTGGCTTCCGGGGGCTCGACGACCCCAATGACACCGCGAAGGAAGGTTTGGCCCGGCTGAGCGCGATGAAGCTGCGGCTGCTCCTGCTCTACCTAGCCATCGTCGGCGCCGCCCTGGCACTGCCGATCCTGGTGCGCGACTATCTCGACGTGGCCATCGGCATCGCACCCGGCGTGATCGCCGCGATCATGGCCTGGAGTCCGATCCTGAAGATCGGCACCCAGACCACCGGCCGGCGGCCCTGGCAGGTGCCGCTGCACCTGCTGATCGGGCTGGGCACCGCCATCGGCCTGCTCGCGATCGTCGTCCTCTGCGCGCTTGTGCAGGACGATCTGGCGGTGCTGGCTTGTCGCTGGTTCGGTTCGTCAATCCAGAGCGTCGGCCTGAGCTGCGAAGTGATATCTCTTCCAAACACGACGGCGCAGGTGGCTAGTTTCGCTGGTTATCTGCCGGGCGCCCTGGCAGCTGTCGTCCTGCTCATTCTCACATCGCGGTCCATCAACCCCAATCGCTTCTCACTGCATGGTTTCTATCGAAACCGCCTGATCCGCGAATTCCTCGGGAG
>NZ_JBYRFX010000609.1:0-6183 GCF_057815775.1 Inquilinus sp. | reverse complement strand
CGCGAGCATGAGGTGTCGACCGCGACCAAGCCCTGGATCGGGCAGGAAGCGCCGGCGCAGACCGCTGCTGCCGCCGACCTGAAGCCGGTGTCCTTCGCCCAGGTCGCGGATGTCGTGATCTCCCGCTGCAGCATGTGCCACTCCACCCTGCCGGGGTGGGAGGGCATCCACGAGGCGCCGCGCGGCGTGCTGCTGTACTCGCCCGAGGAGATCCGGCGCCATGCCAGCCTGATCCGCCTGCAGGCGGTGCTGACCCACAGCATGCCGCCGGCCAATGTCAGCGAAATCACGCCGGAGGAGCGCGAGCTGCTCGGGCGCTGGACGGCCGACCCCGACACGGCCGTGCAGTAAGAGGACGTCCAAGATGACCCCACCCACCCTTGCCGTCCTGCGCGGCCGCATCCTCAGCTTCGTTGCCGCCCCACAGGGCGCCGGCGATGCCGCCAGCTATCGCTACATCCCGGACGGGGTGGTGGTCAGCGAGGCCGGCCGGATCACCCGCGTCGGTCCCGCGACCGAGATCCTGCCGACGCTGCCGGCCGGCACCGCGGTCGACCACTACCCCGATGATCTGATCCTGCCGGGCTTCATCGACGCGCATCTGCACTTTCCGCAGACCCAGGTGATCGCCTCCTACGGCGCGCAGCTGATGGAGTGGCTGCACAAATACACCTTCGTGTCCGAGCAGCGGTACGGCGACCAGGCCTATGCCGAGCGCCAGGCCGCCTGGTTCCTGGCCGAGCTGCTGGCCAACGGCACCACCACCGCCGCGGTCTACGGCTCGGTCCATCCCGGCTCGGCCGAGGCATTCTTCGCCGAATCCGAACGGCTGGGCACCGCCATGATCGCCGGCAAGGTGATGATGGACCGCAACGCCCCGCCCGGCCTGCTGGACACCGCCCAATCCTCCTATGACGACAGCAAACGGCTGCTGCGGCGCTGGCATGGGAAGGGCCGCCAGCGCTATGCCATCACCCCGCGCTTCGCCATCACCTCGACCGAGGCGCAGTTGGAGGCGGCGGGCGCCCTGGTGCGCGAATTCCCCGACGCCTATGTCCAGACCCACATCGCCGAGAATTTGAAGGAGATCGAAGTGGTCCGCGAGCTGTTCCCGGACAGCCGCGACTATCTCGACGTCTATGACCGCTACGGCCTGCTCGGGCCCAAGACCCTGTTCGGCCATTGCATCCATCTGGAGGAGCGCGAGCGCCGGCGCATGGCCGAGACCGGATCGGTCGCGGTGTTCTGCCCGACCTCGAACCTGTTCATCGGCAGCGGCCTGTTCCCGATGCAGGACCTGGCGCGGCGCGACCCGCCGGTGCGGATCGCGGCGGCGACCGATGTCGGCGGCGGCACCAGCTATTCCATGCTGCGCACCCTGGGCGAGGGCTACAAGGTGCAGCAGCTGCAGGGCACCAACCTGTCGGCACTGGAGGCCTTCCACCTGGTCACCGCCGGCAATGCCGAGGCGCTGGGCCTAGCCGGTGAGATCGGCAGCATCGCCCCCGGCCGCAGCGCCGACCTGGTGGTGCTGGACGCCCGCGCCACCAGCGCCATGGCGCACCGGATGGAGGCGGTCGAGGCCGACCTGGAGGAAGAACTGTTCATCCTCATGACTTTGGGTGATGATCGTTCGATCAAGGCGACCTACATACAAGGGCGCCGCATGCATGAACGGGAGAGAACGCCAAGCCGGTCACCGGCCTAAGCGTCCAGTCAGGAGCACCATGGCCGAGATCGATCAGGACAGCGAATTCTCCGTCAGCAACTTCAATGTGGGGGACCTCAAGGCGGGCGACCAGCCCAAGGCCGGCCAGGTCCGCTCCCTCCTCCGCGCCCTGCGCCTGCTCGACACCGTCGCCACCCGGGCGGACGGCATGAGCCTGACCGAACTGGCCCGCGCCACCGACCTGTCCGCCCCCACCGTCCACCGCCTGCTGACCACGCTGGAGGAGGCGCATTACGTGCGTTTCGAGCCGGCGTCACGGCGCTGGATGGTCGGTCTGCAGGCCTTCCTATCCGGCCTCGCCTATGCCGACGGCATGGGGCTGCGCCGCCTGGCCGACCCGCCGATGCGCGCTTTGTTCGGCCTGTGCCACGAGACCGTGAACCTGGCGGTGGAGGAGCGCGGCACCATCCTCTACCTGCATCAGCTCGGCGAGCTGGGCGCCAGCCTGCCGGGGTCGACGCCGCTGCCGGTGCACGGCTCGGGCGTCGGCAAGGCTCTGTTGTCGGCCAAGACCGACCCGGTGCTGTCGCGCACCCTGCCCGCCTTGGCCCTGACCCGGCTGACCGCGAACACGGTGCCGGACCTGCCGAGCCTGCGCGACCAGATCAGCCGCGCCCGCCGCTCCGGCTACGCCATCGACGATGAGGAGCATGTGACGGGGATGCGCTGCGTCGCCGCGCCCATCCTCGACCGCGGCGGCCGCCCGGTGGCGGCCCTGTCGATCTCCGCCCCCTGCCAGCGCATGGGCGAGGAGCGGATCAACCAGATCGGCATCCTGGTGCGCCAGGCGGCGGAAAAGGTCACGGCACAGCTGGGCGGCCGGGTGCATTGAGATGGCTTCAGCGGCCGTAGTGGAAGCGGCAACTGGCGATTTCGAGTGCCTGGGCGTCGCCCGATCCGCTGACCCGATAGACCAGCCGATGTTCCCGGGAGATGCGCCGGGACCACCAGCCCTTGAGATTGCCGACCAGCGGCTCGGGTTTGCCGATACCGGCGAAGGGTGAACGCAGCGCGTCCTTGATCACCTCGTTCACCCGCGCCAGAATCGCCTTGTCGTTCTGCTGCCAGAACAGATAGTCGGCCCAGGCGGCTTCAGAGAAGACGAGCTTCATTCGTCGATCAGGACGCGCTCGGTTCCCTTGCCGGCATCTAGTTCGGCGATCGAGCGGCGCAGGTGATCGGCATTGGCGGGGGAGCCGAGCAGGTGGATCGTCTCCCGCAGCCCCTCCAGTTCGGCCAGCGGCAGGATCACCACCGGCTCGTGGTTCTGACGGGTGACGACAAGCTCCGTACGGTCGGCTTCGACCCGGTCGAGATGCTTGGCCATATTGGCCCGCAACTCGCTCAATGTGACGTGGGGCATCGTTCGCATCCCTTTTGATCTGTACAGATATACGTACAAATCGCGATCAATTCAATTCCCACCGGGAGAGCCCGCCTTCCACCAGGTGAAATAGACCGATCCGGTCTCCCGCTTTTCACGCCTTGGAATAGTTCGGACCTCCGCTGGCCCCTGCCCGCCCCGCTTGCCACCATCGCTCCAGAACCTTTCAAAGGGAGGGCGCGATGCCCAAGATGACGGCGATGGAAGCGGCGGTGCATGTGTTGCGCAGCGAGGGCGTGGAGGTGGCGTTCGGTGTGCCGGGGGCCGCGATCCTGCCCTTCTACGAGGCGCTGAAGGACAGCGGCATCCGCCACGTTCTGGTGCGGCACGAGGAGGGCGGCACCCATGCCGCCGAGGGCTACACCAGGGCCCGGGCCGGCGCGATCGGCGTCTGCATCGGCACCTCCGGCCCCGCCGGCACCAACATGATCACCGGCCTGTATTCCGCCATCGCGGATTCGATCCCGATCCTGTGCATCACCGGCCAGGCGCCACGCGCCAAGCTGCACAAGGAGGATTTCCAGGCGGTCGACATCGCCGCCATCGCCCGGCCCGTGACCAAATGGGCGATCACGGTGATGGAGGGCGCCCAGGTGCCCTGGGTGTTCCGCCGCGCCTTCCAGATCATGCGCTCCGACCGCCCCGGCCCGGTCCATATCGACCTGCCGATCGACGTGCAGAAGGAGATCATCGACTACGATCCGGAGACCGACGCCCGGCTGCCAGTGTCGCGCCCGGCGCCGAACCCCAGCGCCATCACCCGCGCCGTCGACATGCTGCTGGCGGCGGAGAAGCCGCTGATCGTCGCCGGCGGCGGCATCATCAACGCCGATGCCTCCGACCTGCTGGTCGAGTTCGCCGAGCTGGTGAACGTGCCGGTGGTGCCGACGCTGATGGGCTGGGGCACCATTCCCGACGACCACCCGCTGAACGCCGGCATGGTCGGGCTGCAGACCCAGCACCGATACGGCAACGCCACCTTCCTGCAGAGCGACGTGGTGCTGGGCATCGGCAACCGCTGGGCCAACCGCCACACCGGATCAACGGATGTCTATACCAAGGGCCGCAAATTCATCCATGTCGACATCGAGCCGACCCAGATCGGCCGGGTGTTCTGCCCGGATCTGGGCATCGTCGCCGATGCCGGGCTGGCGCTGGAGGCGCTGATCGCCGAGGCCCGCGGCCGCAAGCTGCCGAAGCGCGAGAGCTGGGCCGGCGCGGTGCAGGAGCGCAAGCGGACCATGCTGCGCCGGACCGATTTCGACAACACGCCGATCAAGCCGCAGCGTGCGTTCCAGGAGATCAACGCCGCCTTCGGCCGCGACACCCGCTTCGTCACCGCGATCGGCCTGTACCAGATCGCGTCGGGCCAGTTCCAGAAGGTGTACAAGCCGCGCAACTACATCATCTGCGGCCAGGCCGGCCCCCTGGGCTGGGAGGTGTCGGCCTGCACCGGCGCCAAGCTGGCCGACCCGTCGGCCGAGGTGGTCGGCATCGTCGGCGACTATTCCCTGCAGTTCCTGATCGAGGAGCTGGCGGTGGCGGCGCAGTACCGCATCCCCTTCGTGCTGGTGGTGCTGAACAACGCCTATCTCGGCCTGATCCGGCAGGCGGAGCGCGGCTACAACATGGATTACGAGGTCCAGCTCTCGTTCCAGAACATCAACGCGCCGGAGATCGGCGATTACGGCGTCGACCACGTCAAGGCGGCGGAGGCCTTCGGCTGCATCGCCCGCCGGGTGTTCGACCCGGCCGAGATCGCCGAGGCGCTGCAATGGGCCCGCACCCGGTCGACCCAGGCCAGCCTGCCGGTGGTGCTGGAGATCATCACCGAGCGGGTGACCAACATCGCCATGGGGCCGGAGATCGACAAGGTCACCGAGTTCGAGGAGATCGTCGACCTCGCCCCCGCCCCGGCCCGCGAGCCGGAGACGGTTTAGCGCCGCCCTTCCGCCTCTTCCTCATCCTGTCATGCCCGGGCTTGACCCGGGCATCCAGAGACTGTCGACAGCTTCTGGATTGCCGGGTCGAGCCCGGCAATGACAGTGGCAAAATCGGAGCCCTTCATGCCGCGCTTCGCCGCCAACCTCACCATGCTGTTCAACGAGCATCCCTTCCTCGACCGCTTCGGCCGCGCCGCGGAGGCGGGCTTCGGCGGGGTCGAGTACCTGTTCCCCTACCCCTACCCGAAGGAGGAGCTGGCCGAGCGGCTGCAGCGCCACGGCCTGACCCAGGTGCTGCACAACCTGCCGGCCGGCGACTGGGCCAAGGGCGAGCGCGGCATCGCCTGCCTGCCCGACCGCCGGGCTGAGTTCCAGGATGGCGTCGGCCTGGCGATCGAGTACGCCACCGCGCTGGGCTGCACCCGGGTCAACTGCCTGGCCGGCAAGCGGCCGGCCGGCGTGGCCGAGACGGTGCTGGGCGACACGCTGGTCGACAACCTGCGTTTCGCCGCCAAGGCGCTGGGCGAGGCCGGCATCGACCTGCTGGTCGAACCGATCAACACCCGCGACATCCCGGGCTTCTTCCTCAGCGGGTCGCAGCAGACGCTCGACGTGCTCGATGCGGTCGACGCGCCGAACACCCGGCTGCAATACGACATCTATCACATGCAGATCATGGAAGGAGACCTGGGGCCGACGCTGCAGACGCTGCTGTCCCGCATCGTCCACATCCAGGTCGCCGACAATCCCGGCCGGCATGAGCCGGGCACCGGCGAGATCCACTACCCCTTCCTGTTCCGCCTGCTCGACGCACTCGGCTACGCCGGCTGGGTCGGCGCCGAATACGTGCCGCAATCCGGCACCGAAACTGGCCTCGGCTGGTTCGCGCCGTACCGCGCCAAAGCGACGGTCGCAGCCTAGCAGAGCCCCTCTGCAAGCCCCCTCTTACTGTCATTGCCGGGCTTGACCCGGCAATCCAGGGGCCGTCGAGAACGGCTTTGGCAACCCCTGGTTCCTCGGGTCAAGCCCGAGGATGACAAGAAAAAGGGAGGGTGGCTCCGGCCCTCGTCTTCTCACAGGAGTTCGCCATGAACGTCGCCTTCATCGGTCTCGGCATCATGGGCCGC
>NZ_JBYRFX010000608.1:0-3898 GCF_057815775.1 Inquilinus sp. | reverse complement strand
CCGCGGCCTGGACCTTCTGTTTGCTGTCCTTGATCGCCTTGATGATGGTCTTGGCCAGGTCGCGGTCGATGCCCTGCTTCACCACCACCTCCTGCCGCACCATGTTGCCGGAGGCCTTTTCCACCGGCTTGAAGTCGAGCGACCCGGCATCGAGCTTGCGCCGCGAGAAGTAGCCGCGCAGCAGCTCGTGCATCTGCTTCAGCTTCAGGTCGTCGTCGGCCATGATCGTCAGCTTGTCGTCGCTGCGCTCGACCGAGCATTTCGATCCCTTGAAGTCGAAGCGCTGCGCCACTTCGCGCATTACGCCGGCGACGGCGTTGTCGACTTCGGTCAGATCGGTCTTGGAGACGATGTCGAAGGAGGGCATGGAATTCCGGCTCTGCGATGCTGAGCCAGCGAGTCTAGCCGATTTCGCGTGGGAAGGGAGTCTCCAGCGCGGCAACCTCGATCGCATCCGCGGCGTGGCCGGTGCCGAAGGGCGACAGCGTCACGCCGTGCCGCTGCAGATCCTGCAGGAAGGCCGGGCTGGCGAGGTAGCGGCATTCCGCTTCACGCGCATCCGTGACCGGATCCAATGCTGCCAGCGGGGCATCGACCCGCCCGGGATGGCACATGATCACTGCCCGGTCCGGCGTGGTGGCGAGCCAGCGGTCGAACAGGGTCGGGTAGTTGCCCTCGGCGAAGTCGTAGACGCCGCTGAAGCTTAGGTTGCGCACGGCGGACAAAGGGCCGAGCACGTGGTCCGACCGCAGGCTCAGCGCCTGCAGCACCAGGGACTTGGTGGCGAAGGGGCGGCGCAGGATGCGTCCCGGGCTGTCGCCGCAGCGCCGGATCCAGCGCGGCCGGATGCCGGCGAAGCGCAGGGTCAGGGCCAGCGTCTCCGCGATGCCGGGCAGCAGGTGGACATGCTGGTGGCCGTCGATGAAATCGGGCGGCCGGCCGAAGGCGGCAACGAAGCCGGCATATTGCGCCTCGATCTCGGCCGCGAGGGCGGCGAGCGGCAGCCGGCGCCGGAAACTCAGGCCGAACAGCGCGCCGAGGCTAGGGAACCGGCGCCAGCCCTCCGTCCCGCGCAGCTGGGCGGACAGGGGAGCGAACGGGCCGGTGAGGCAGAGATGCAGGCCGATCTCGGCCCGCCTGTCCGTGTCGGCGAGGTTGCGCAGAGCCCCGGCCTCCGCGGGCCAGAACGCCCCGACCGTCATGCAGCTGGTCCCCGACAGCCGGCCAGCCTCCAGCAGCTGGCGGATCGCCAGCGAGACGCCTGGGGTCAGGCCGTAGTCATCGGCGATCAGCGTGATACGTCTGGATGATGTGCGGCAGGTCATCTGCGCGCTCCCGCTGCATGTGCTCGGCGACGACATAGAGGGGGCGGTCCTTTACCTCGTCGAGGATCTCGCCGAGATACTCGCCGAGGATACCCAGGTTGATCAGCAGCACCCCGCCGATCAGCACCAGGATGGCGATGACTCCCGGGACGCCCGGCAGCGCTACGCCGTGCACCAGGCAGACGATGGTGATCCACAGCCCATAGGTGAAGGCCGTCAGGGCCATGGCGAAGCCGATCAGGGTGGAGATGCGCAGCGGCATGCGGCTGAATGAGGTGACGCCGTTCAGCGACAGCAGCAGCAGTTTCCACAGCGACCATTTGGTGGTGCCGCCGATCCGCTCCGCCGGCTGGTAGTCGATCCGGCGCTGCTGGAAGCCGACCCAGATCGACAGCCCCTTGAAGAACCGGCCGCGCTCGCGCATCCCGCGCAGCGCCCCGGCCGCCCGGGCCGACAGCAGCCGGAAATCCGCCGCGTCGGGCGTGATGGTGAAGGCGTTGCCGCTGTTCATCAGCCCGTAGAAGCTCTTGACCAGAAAGCGATAGGCCAGGCTTTCGCGCCGCTCGGTGCGCACGGCATAGACGACGTCGTCGCCATCGACCAGCCAGTGCCGGACGAAGGTGTCGATCAGCTCCGGCGGGTGCTGCCCGTCGGCGTCCATGAACACCACGGCATCGCCCGTGGCGGCGTCCAGCCCGGCGGTCAGTGCCGCCTCCTTGCCGAAATTGCGGCTGAACCGGATCAGCTCGATGCCCAGATGCCCACCCGGCAGTCCGGCGATGACGTCGCCGCTGCCGTCCTTGCTGCCGTCATCGACATAGATGACCTCGACGGCGAGGCCGTGGTCGCGGTCGAGCCGGTCCGCCAGGGCCTCGAGCGAGCGGTGCAGCGACGCCACCGACTCCGCCTCGTTGAACAGCGGGACGACAATCGACAGGCGGCGGGGGATGGTCAGCATGGCGTGGTTCATCGGAGGCCCTCGTCAGCCGGGGCAGGTGGTGGCAGGGGCGGCGCGGCCGGGCAGGATTGCGAGCCAGACATTCCGCGTCGCGAGCGGGGTGCCGAGCGCCGTGCGGGCTGGCCAGGGATAGGCGGTGATGCTTTCGGGGCAGAGGCCAGCGATCGGCCGGCCCGGCAGCGGCGGATGGCGCGACGCGTAGATCGCGCCGCTGTGCAGCAGCCGCTCCGGATCGACCCAGGGTGACAGGGCCGGGTCGGCGTCCTCGAACACCTGCGGCTGGGTTGCCGCGTAGAGGGCGACGGTGCCGGCCTCGGTGATCGTCCCGATCACTGTTTCCGGCGGGGATGCCTGGCTTCGCCGCCACAGCGTCTCGGCCGCGGTGGACAGGGCGGGGCCGTCGAGATTCATGATGTTGGGCGTGCCCGACAAGGCCGGCTTCACCACCATCAGGCCGACGAAGGCGAGTGCGAACAGGGGGGCGATGCCCAGCGCCGCCGCCAGCAGCCGCGGGGCCGGCCCGGCCGTCTCGTCCCGGCCGCCGAGCGCCGGCAGGGCGAGGGCGAGCAGGGGCGGCACGGCGAGGATGAAGCTCATGCCCCACATCGTCCGGATCCGCATGCCGGTGGCGGCCGAGGCCAGCGCCAGGACGACGATCGGCACGAGATAGACGAAGACCAGGTAGCGCCCGGCCGGGGTGGCGAGGCGCTGGCGCGCCGGGCGGGCCAGCCGCGCCAGCCGGTCCCGGCCCCAGGGGGTGAGGCCGATGGCGGCCGCCACCAGCATCGGCAGGATCGCGAAGGCCTGGTCGCCGAGGAAGGCGAGCGGCCCGGCCAGATGGCCGGGGGGGCCGCTCAGGGTTTCGTCGCCGCGCGAAGCGAGATAGCTCAGCGTCACGAAGTCGTGCTGCAGCAGCCAGACGAGATGTGGCGTGATCACCAGTAGGAAGGCGGCGAGCGCGAAATAGAAGCCCGGCCGGGAGAACTGGCGGCGCCCCTCGGGGGACACCAGCAGATAGGCCAGCAGCGTGCCGAGCAGCACCACGATCGAGTATTTCGCCAGCAGGCCAAAGCCCGCGGCGGCCCCGGTCAGCAGCCACCAGACCGCCCGGTCGCGGATGATCGCGCGCCAGAACAGGGCCATCGTCCAGGCCCAGAAGGTGAACTGCACGACGTTGGGGTTGAAGCGCGGCGTCGCATAGGTGGTGTAGTGCGTCAGCGCCAGCAGCACGACCGCGACCAGCGCGGCCCGTCGCCCGGCGATGTCGCGGGCCATCAGCCAGATGCCGGCGAAGGCGGCGGCGATTAAGGCCTGGGCGAGCGCGTAATACGCCCAGTCGGCGCCGCCGAACAGGGTGTGGACCGCTTCGGACGACCAGGCGGCGAGGGGCGGGTGCTTGTGGTAGCCCCACAGCCACTCCCGGCCCCAATACAGCCCCTCGATCGTATCCGGGTGCAGATTGCCCGTCAGCCAGGCCGGCAGCAGCGTCCACAGCGCGAAGCCCGCGCCGAGCAGGGCCGGCACCAGGGCTGCATCGATCCGGGCCCGTCCTGCGTTTCGTCCGGCCGATACGGCGCCGAGGTCCGGGCGGGATCGCCGCCGGTCGGGCTGGAGC
>NZ_JBYRFX010000607.1:0-3856 GCF_057815775.1 Inquilinus sp. | reverse complement strand
GCCGACCACGGCAATGCCGAGCTGATGCGCGACCAGACGACCGGCGTCCCGCACACCGCGCACACGCTGAACAAGGTGCCGGTGATCCTCGTGAACGCCCCGGCACCCCGCCCCGGCCTGCATGACGGCAAGCTGGCGGACGTGGCGCCGACCCTGCTGGCGCTGATGGGACTGCCGCAGCCGGAGGAAATGTCCGGGCGCAGCCTGATGGATGTGTCTAAGGTGTCCGACCAGGCCTGACGGTCGACCCTCTATGGGGGCCATCGCTGCGGCGACGTTGTGACGCGAAACCGCAAAGATGGACGTCAGGTAACTTGATCCCGCCGAAACCCGGCAGATATCATCGGGTGGCGTCCACCCTGGCCAGCCGCCCCTCCGGGTTCCGGAGACGGCCGGTCGGCCGATTGACTCGAGCGCCTGGCGGTCCGCCGCCAGCGAGGGCAAGCATGAAGAAGCATCTGAACGCCGTCGCCATCGGAGCCCTGATGGGCCTGGCATTCATCGGCGGGCATACCTTGACCTTCCAGGGCTGGGCGCAGGACAAGACGCCCGACAAGGCCGCGACGAGCACCGACGCGAACGACACCTACAAGCAGCTCGACCTGTTCGGCGAGGTGTTCGAGCGCGTGCGCGCCGAATATGTCGAACCGGTCAGCGACAAGCAGCTGATCGAGGCCGCGATCAACGGCATGCTGACCTCGCTGGACCCGCATTCCAACTTCCTGAACGCCGACGAATTCCAGGACATGCAGTCCCAGACCCGCGGCAGCTTCGGCGGCCTCGGCATCGAGGTGACGATGGAAAACGGCGTGGTGAAGGTGGTGTCGCCGATCGACGACACCCCCGCCGCCAAGGCCGGCGTCCAGGCCGGTGACCTGATCATCGCCATCGACGGCAAGCCGATCGTCAACATGAGCCTCAACGAGGCGGTGGAGAAGATGCGCGGCCCGGTGGGCAGCAACATCACCATCACCCTGCGCCGCGGCGAGGCCGACCCCTATGACCTGACCTTCGCGCGGGCCACCATCCCGGTCGAATCGGTGAAGTGGCGGACCGAAGGCAACATCGGCTACATCCGCATCACCAGCTTCACCGAGCGGACGGAAGACGGGCTGAAGCGCGGCATCGCCGACATCAAGAAGAAGCTTGGGCCCAATCTGCAGGGCTATGTCCTCGACCTGCGCAACGATCCGGGCGGGCTCTTGGACCAGGCGATCGCAACGGTCGACGCCTTCCTCGACAAGGGCGAGATCGTCTCGACCCGGTCGCGCAAGGCCGACCAGGCCCAGCGCTATAACGCCACACCGGGCGACCTGGCCGACGGCCTGCCGATGGTGGTGCTGATCAATGGCGGCTCGGCCTCGGCGTCCGAAATCGTCGCCGGCGCGCTGCAGGACCACCACCGCGCGATCCTGATGGGCACGCAGAGCTTCGGCAAGGGCTCGGTCCAGACCATCAGCCCGCTGCCGGGCCACGGGGCGATGCGCCTGACCACGGCGCGCTACTACACCCCGTCCGGCCGGTCGATCCAGCAGCTCGGCATCACCCCGGACATCGAGGTGCAGCAGGCCCGGATCGAGGAAATCGCGCAGCTGCGCGGCTACCGCGAGGCCGACCTGAAGGGCGCGCTGAACAACGACAACAAGCAGAACCTGCCGGACCAGGACAACAGCGACCAGAAGGCCACCCCCGCCCCGGCGACGCCGCCGGCCGCGGGCGCGACCCCCGACAAGCCGGCAACCCCGGGCAAGGACAACGCCACGCCGGCCCCGGCCGCCGACGGCGCTGCGCCTGACGCCAACAAGCCGCAGGATGTCGACTACCAGCTGTCGCGCGCCCTCGACCTGCTGCGCGGTCTCGCCCTGTTCCAGAAGGCGCAGGCGAACTGACGCCGGAGGTCACCACCATGGCGGCGCAGGACAAGCGGAAGGACGGACTGCCCTACCGCCCCTGCGTCGGCATCATGCTGCTGGACCGTGACGGCCGCGTCTTCGTGGCGCGCCGTCGCGACACGCCCGACGGGTGGCAGATGCCGCAGGGCGGCATCGACAAGGGCGAGACGGTGCGCGAGGCCGCCTTCCGCGAGATGAAGGAGGAGATCGGCACCGACGATGCCGAATTCCTGGCCGAGGCGCCGGAGAGCACCCGCTACGACCTGCCGGACCATCTGGTCGGCAAGGTCTGGGGCGGCCGCTACCGTGGCCAGGAGCAGCGCTGGGTGGCGCTGCGCTTCCTGGGCACGGACAGCGACATCGACATCGAGACCGAGCATCCGGAATTCGACGCCTGGCGCTGGTCGGAGCCGGACCGGGTGCTGGCCGAGATCGTGCCATTCAAGCGCGATGTCTACACCACCGTGCTGGCGGCCTTCGCGTCGATTCTGACACGGAAAGCGGGCTGACCGCTCACAGCGTCAGTGGGAGCGTCAGCGGCGCCGAGCGCAGCAGCGACCACGCCCGCTCCATCGCCGCGTTCTCGTCGGCGAACAGCGCGAGCGGATAGGGGAAGGCCGCGGCCAGCTTCGCGGTCATGAACATCGCCTGCATCGCCGCGCGCCGCACCGCATCGGTCTCGACATGCAGGTGGGCCAGGCACAGCCGGCCCAGATCCTGCCGCCGCCGCTTCAGCCACAGGGTTCGGGCCTTGCGGTCGGCATGCGCCTCATCCCCCGCCATCGGCCCGATGCTGAGCAGCACGAAGCGGCTCTCCCGCGCCAGGATCGCATCGAACTCGACCGTCCAGCGGTCGCCGTAACCGGCCGCCCCTTCCTCCGGCATCGGCATCCGCACCAGCGGAAAGGCGGCGGTGTCGAACAGCGGCGGCGCGGCCACATCGGGCACTGCGATGGCAAAATCCTGCGTCATATGATAACCACTCTCACTCTCATTCAGGGCCGGTGAAGAGCCCTTGGGGTGAGCCACCGTAGCGGGCGGTGGGGCGGCAATCGCACGAGGCCGGGCCATGTCCTATCGCGAAACGGTCATCCGCATGGCCCCCGGCTCGGCCGAGGCGGCGATGCTGGACCGGCTGGCCGGCCAGATGGTGCGGCTGGAGGTGCGGATCGACAGCGCCTTCGAGACCGCGATCCATGCCCATCCCGGCGGCCAGCTGTTCTGGCCCACGGCCGGCAGCGCCGTGATCGGCACCGCCGACGGCCGCTGGTGCGTGCCCACCGGCTGCGCCCTGTGGATGCCCCCCGGCCTGATGCACGACGCCATCACCGAGGGCCGCCTGCACATGCATGGCATCCAGGTCCCGGTCGACGCGGCGGCCGGCCTGCCTGCCGACTGCCGGATCCTGCCCTTCTCGCCCCTGCTGCGCGAGATGGCGCTGCGCGCCGCGACCTGGCCCGAGGCCCGGCCGCTGGACGACCGCCAGCGCCGGATCGTCGCGGTGATGCTGGACGAGATGGCCGCCGCCCCGCCCACCCCGCTGCTGCTGCCGATGCCCAGCGACCGCCGCGCCCGGCGCCTGGCCGCGGCCCTGCTGGCGGCCCCGGCCAGCCGCCGCACCCTGGCCGAATGGGCCCGCATCGCCGCCGCCAGCCCGCGCACGCTGGAGCGGCATTTCGGCGCGGAGACCGGCCTGTCGGTCGCGGCCTGGCAGCGCCGGGCCCGGCTGCTGGCGGCGCTCGACCTGCTCGGCCGAGGCACCAGCGTCACCACGGTGGCGCTGGAGCTGGGCTATGACAGCCCCAGCGCCTTCATCGCCATGTTCCGCCGCACTTTGGGCACGACGCCGGCCCGGTACCGGAGCGCCCAAGGCTGATTGCCAGCGGTCAATTCCAAGAATATAGATAGATAACCTATCTATATCCGATGGACCGATCGCGATGCCCGCTGCCCCTGCACCGGCC
>NZ_JBYRFX010000606.1:0-19650 GCF_057815775.1 Inquilinus sp. | reverse complement strand
CACGCCGGTTGAATCGCGGCCCTTGAAGACGCGGACATCGGTGACCGGGAAGCGGATGCACATGCCGACATGGGTGGCCAGCAGCACGTCCTGGTCGTCGCGGCAGACCTTGACGCCGATCAGGCTGTCGCCCTCATCCAGCTTCATCGCGATCTTGCCGTTGCGATTGATGCTGGTGAAATCGGCCAGGCTGTTGCGGCGCACGCCGCCGCTGGCGGTGGCGAACATGACGTAGAGCTGGTCCCAGGTGCTCTCATCCTCCGGCAGCGGCATGACGGTCGAGATCGTCTCGCCCTGCTCCAGCGGCAGCATGTTGACCAGCGCCTTGCCGCGCGCCTGCGGCGTGCCGATCGGCAGGCGGTAGACCTTCAGCTTGTAGACGATGCCGCGGCTGGAGAAGAACAGCATCGGGGTGTGGGTGTTGGCGACGAACAGGTCGGAGACGACATCCTCTTCCTTCGTCGTCATGCCGCTGCGGCCCTTGCCGCCGCGACGCTGCGCCCGGTAGGTCGACAGCGGCACGCGCTTGATGTAGCCGCTGCTCGACACCGTGACGACCATGTCCTCGCGCTGGATCAGGTCCTCGATATCCGCTTCGAATTCGAGATCCAGGATCTCGGTCTTCCGCGGCGTGGCGAACTGCTCCTTCATCTCGGCCAGTTCGTCGCGCAGGATCTGCAGCAGCTTTTCCCGGCTGGCCAGGATGGCCAGGTATTCCTGGATCTCGGCAACGATGGCGCGCAGGTCGTCGCCGATCTTGTCGCGCTCCAGCCCGGTCAGGCGGTGCAGGCGCAGGTCGAGGATGGCGCGGGCCTGGACTTCGGACAGGCGATAGGTGCCGTCCGGCCCCAGCGGGCGGCCGGGTTCGTCGACCAGCGCGATCAGCGGCGCGATCTCACCGGCCGGCCAGGCCGTGGACATCAGTTCCTCGCGCGCGGCCAGCGGGTCGGCCGACCGGCGGATCAACTCGATCACCGCATCGATGTTGACGACGGCGGTGGCGAGGCCGACCAGGACATGGGCCCGGTCGCGGGCGCGGGTCAGCAGGAACCGCGTGCGCCGGGTGATCACCTCCTCGCGGAAGACGAGGAAGGCATCGATGATCTGCCGGAGATTCATCAGCTCCGGCCGGCCGCCGTTCAGCGCCAGCATGTTGACGCCGAACGACGTCTGCAGCGGCGTATAGCGGTACAGCTGGGCCAGCACGACATCGGCGTTGGCGTCGCGCTTCAGCTCGATGACGATGCGCACGCCGTCGCGGTCGCTCTCGTCGCGCAGCTCGGCAATGCCTTCGACCGTCTTGTCGTTGACGACCTCGGCGATGCGCTCCATCAGCCGCGACTTGTTCACTTGGAACGGGATCTCGGTGTAGATGATCCCTTCGCGGTCCTTGCGGATCTCCTCGATCATGGATTTGGCCCGCATCACCACGCTGCCGCGGCCGGTGGTGAAGGCCGAGCGGATGCCGGAGCGGCCGAGGATGCTGGCGCCGGTCGGGAAGTCCGGCCCCTGCACGATCAGGTTGAGGTCTTCCGAGGTCAGGCCGGCATCGGCGATCACCGCCAGGCAGGCGTCGATCACCTCACCCAGATTGTGTGGCGGGATGTTGGTGGCCATGCCGACGGCGATGCCCCCGGCGCCGTTGACCAGCAGGTTCGGGAACCGGGCCGGCAGCACCGTCGGTTCGGATTGGGTCTCGTCGTAGTTCGGCTGGAAATCGACGGTGTCCTTGTCGATGTCGTCCAGCATCGCCTCGGCGGCCTTGGCCAGGCGCGCCTCGGTGTAGCGCATCGCCGCCGCCGGATCGCCGTCCATCGAACCGAAATTGCCCTGCCCCTGGATCAGGGGCAGCCGCATCGAGAAATCCTGCGCCATGCGGACCATGGCTTCGTAGATCGAGCTATCGCCATGGGGGTGGTATTTACCCATGACGTCGCCGACGACGCGGGCGGATTTCTTGAACGGCTTCGTCGAATCGTAGCCGCCCTCCTTCATCGCGAACAGGATGCGGCGATGGACGGGCTTCAGGCCGTCGCGAACATCCGGCAGGGCGCGGGAGACGATCACGCTCATCGCGTAGGCGAGGTAGGAGCTTTTCATCTCCTCCTCGATCGTCACCGGGGTGATGTCGAAGCGGGGCGGCGTGGCGGAACGTTCGGTCAATGCACTGTCCAGGCTGGCGAAAAAACGCGCCCGGTCAGCCTGCCGGGCGCGGCGACGCTAGCACGTTTCCGCACCTGCGAACAATCGGAACACCTGCCCTCGGAACCATGCCGAAATCAGGGCGATTCAGGCGCTCGCACCGGCCCTGGCGGCGGTGCGGCCGTCGCGCCGGGCCAGCACCTGGAAGCGGATGGCCAGCAACGAAACCGAGACCACGCTGGCGATCAGAATCGCTTCGAACAGCCCAGGCGCGCCACGGCCGAGATGGACGCCCAGGAACCAGCCCAGCGGCGTCATCACCACGATGTAGGAGATGGTGTGCAGCAGCGTCGGCACCACGGCGTCGCCGCGGCCGCGCAGGGCGTTGCCGATCACCACTTGGCCGCCATCGACCACCAGGATGAAGGTCGCCACCAGGATCACCGGCACCACCAGCGGCACCAGCGCCGGATCGGTGGTGTAGCCATGGGCGATCGGCCCGGCGCCGAGCCACAGCACCGCCCCCATCACCACCATGATGACGGTGTTGACGCCAAGCCCGACCCAGCCGGCCAGCACCATGTCCTTCACGTCGCGCCGGCCATGGGCGATGCCGACCCGCACCGCGGTGGCCGAGCCGAGGCCCAGCGCCACCATGAAGATCAGCGAGATCAGGTTGAGCCCGATCGAATAGGCGGCGAGCGGCAAGGTGCCCAGCAGCCCGGCGAAGAAGGTCAGTGCCGTGAAGGCGCCGGCCTCGATGAAGATGCTGGCGCCGGCGCCGTAGCCGAGCTGGCGCTGCCGGCCCCAGTCGCGCCAGCGCCAGCCCTGCCAGCGCCGGATGCCGAATCCGGCATGCCCCGGCATGATCCAGACATAGGCGACCAGGCTGAGCGCCAGGAAGATGCGCGAGATCGTGCTGGCCCAGGCGGCGCCGTCGGCGCCGAGTGCCGGGAAGCCCCAATTGCCGAACACCAGCAGCCAGTTGACGCCGGCATTCACGAGATTGGCCACGATCATGGCGATCATCCCCGGCACCGGCCGCTTCAGCCCTTCGAGGAAGAAGGCGGTGACGGTGTAGATCGCCGCGGCCGGCATGCCGTAGCCGAGGATGACCGCGATCTCGCCGCCGGATTTCGCCATGGCCGGAGTCTGCCCGGTCAGGGCCAGCAACGGCGTCATGAAGTGGCACAGCACGCTGAGCACGACACCGATCCCGCCGCCATAGATCAGCGCCCGGTGCCAGACCGCGCCGCATTCCTCCGGCCGGTTGCGGCCGAGCGCGTTGGCGGCCATCACCAGCGTGCCGAGCACCAGCCCGGTGCCGGTGCCCATCATGGTGCCGATCGGGGCGTTGGCGATGGACAGGTGGGCCAGGTCCTCGCTGCCGTAGCGCCCGACGAAGATGGTGTCGACCAGGGCCATGAGCAGCAGCCCGGCCCGGGCGACGATCACCGGCAGCGCCAGGCGCAGCAATTCATGGACATGGCGCCGAAGCCGGGCGCGCAGCCAGGTTTCGCCTGGCCGGATCGGAACCTGGTACATCGTCGGCCTTCCCCCCTTGGGGCGGCACCCTAACAGCAGCGGCGGGCGGGATTCAGGCGTTCAAAAGCCAGATCTGCCATGCGACCGCAGTCGCGTAGGCGACCCAGAGCAGATAGGGCAGCAGCATCGCCGCGGCCACACCGTCGACCCGCCGGAAGGCCATCATGGTCAGCGCGACCAGCACGAGGATCGGCACGATCAGCAGGGCGCCGAGGGTGACGCTTTCCAGCCCGAAGAAAGCGGGGCTCCAGGCGAGGTTCAGCATGAGTTGCGCTGCGAACAGCCGCAGCGCCGTCCGCACGCCAGGTTGGCCGCGCCACCGCCACACCCGCCACGCGGCCGCCCCCATCAGCAGATAGAGAGCAGTCCAGGCGACGGGGAACACCCAATTCGGCGGCGTCAGGGATCCGCGGACCAGCGACACATACCAGGCCGTGTCGCCGCTGCCACTGGAGATGCCCGACAGCATGCCGAGCCCAAGGCAGCCGGCCATGGCGGCGGCGAGAGTCCAGAGCGGCGGCTGCCGGGCGGGGGTGGACACGGTCATGGTCACTCCGATGGCTGTGAGCAACGAGATAGACCGGACTCGCGGCGATCAAAATCCGCGGATCAACCTCACGGCTGTCGGATCAATCATCAACGCGGCGGGAGCGACGGAAATTCATCGGCTCGACCTCGGGTCTCCTGACACCAAGCTGTCAGGAGGGGTGGCGTAATCTCTCACCATCGCCGCCGTGCCTGCCGGCCCCAACGAGAGAGACAGCGATGCCGTTCCTCACCGAAGTGGTGTTGTACCGGACCAAGCCCGGCATCGCGGTCGAGACCGTGATCGTGGCCTGCGACGGGCCTCGCCGGCCAACCCCGGCTCCGGCTTGCGACGTCAAGCCCGCCCCATGCCGGCCAGCGGCAGGGACCGCGGCTGCGCCATGCCCGCCCCCGATCGAAACCAGGAGTGCAGCGTGATGACCACCCTCACCTTCCGGGCGCCGCTGCGCCAGCGCCCCGCCGGCCTGCTGACACGGCTGTGGCACAAGGCCTTGGGCCGCCCCGCCTCCACCGGCGGCCCACGCCGCCCGCGTCCCGGCCGGCTGCGGCTCGAAGCCCTGTCCGATGCCGCCCGGCAGGATCTGGGCCTGCCGCCGCAGCATCCGTTCCGATGAGTATGCCGGGCGCGGTTAGATCCCGCCGGCGCTGCGGATGAAGATGGTCGCGGTGACGACCAGCAGGCCAAGCGCCAGGGCGGGGCCGAAGGGCCGCATCTCCCGCCAGTTCACGCCGCGCCAAGGCGCCAATGCGAGGGTCGCAAGCAACGCCACGAGGCTGGCCAGGACCAGCACGATCAGGCTGCCTTGGACCCCGACCCAGAGGCTGGCGGCCGTCAGGAACTTCAGGTCGCCCCAGCCGATCTTGGCATGGCGATCGATCTTCTGCATCAGCCAGACGGTACCGGCCAGCAGCACGAAGGTCAGCACGGCCGCGCCGAGCGAGAAGCCAAGCGTCTGCAGCGTGGGGCTGCGGATCAGGGCCTGGGCCAGCCCGCCGGCGGCCAGCGCCAGGTTGCAGATGTTCGGGATCCTGCTCTCGCGCAGATCGATCAAGACGATCGGCAGCAAGAGCAGGACCAGAAGACCGAGCGCGATGAAATCGAGCCCGGCCATCAATACCCGCCATTGGCGACGGTCACGGTCGCCGACGGGTTAGGCAGCGGCAAAGGCAGAAAGTTCTTCTTCCCGTCACTTCCTTGCAGACCGCTCTGTGCATTGCGGGCCGCCTGGTCGTAGGTGACCGTCACCTGAAAGAGGTGCTCGTCAGTTGGTGAAACATCGGCCTTGATCGTGCAGGGCTTGTCGCTCCCGCAGCCGGTGATATTGCCAAGGATCGGCCCGTAAGCCGAAAGAACGGCCAGGGCCGTCTTTTCGGCCAGGTCCTGGCGTTCCCCGAGATCCATGCCGGCCACGGAGGCACGCGCGCCCTCCGCCGCCGCCTGGTTGACCGCAAGCCAAGCGCCGAAGTGGATACTGTAGATAACGATGCCGAAGAGAAGCATCAGGAAGACCGGGGCGATCAGAGCGAATTCGACCGCGGCCAGTCCCGTCTCGTCGGAAAGGACGGCGGGCTTGCGCCCGCCGTTCAACCTAGTGGCACGTCGCACTGACAGGATCATGGCTGTTCCCATGAGCTCGTTTAAAGAGAAGCAAGTACGCGATTTGGCTACTTGCTGGCGCTGCTGATGGCAGTAGAGATGGCAGTAAATCCTTGAGTGAAAGCGGCGGTCAGAGTGGGGACCGTGGCGATCAGCCCAGCGGCAACCAGCGCGGCAAGAACCACATATTCAACAGCGGTGATGCCCTCTTCGTCCCGAGCAACGATAGACGCCTTCTTCAGAATATTCCGCAACATGATAATACCTCCATAGATAACCGGGTCTGACGTTGTCCCGCCCGCGGCCCGGCCCCGCCAGCGGTGTTCCGATTATTCGATCAGCACGGGCACGCCGCAGCGCACGCCGGTGACGGTGACATCCATCACGCCGAGGCGAACGCCCAGCCCGGCCAGCAGGTTGTTGACGAGCGGATCGAGCAACCCGGTGATGACGGGGCTGAGAAGCTGATTGACGGCGGTAACCGTCTTGCTGACCACTGACAGGTCGACGGGCAGCAGGCAGAGCCCGAGCAGGCTGAGAACGCAGGCCTTCAGCTCCAGGTTCGGCTTGCCGGTGACGGGGTCAACGCCCAGGCTGCCCAGCAGATTCTGGACCACGTTGCCGCCCGATACCGTCTGCGGAATCAGGTTGTCGATCTGCTGCTTGTTGAAGACCATGTCCTGATGACCTGTGAGCAGCTCGAGCTTCGCCCGACCCGTGATCTCAACCAGGCCCAGCAGCCCGAGCACGCTGACATCGACCAGCGGTGCCGGCTGGATATCGGTCTGGTAGTTGATCTTGTGGCTGAAATTGGTCATCAGCCCCATCGGCAAGGTGCCGATATAGGCGGCGGCCGCCTTGACGTCAGCCCCCACCCCCACCTTGATGGCGGGGTCGCAGGTGATCGACGTCAGCGTGGCGTCACCCGAGGCCGCCTCGACATAGACCGGCAGCTGGATGCCCTGGCCGAGCAGACCGAAGAGATCGAGGAGCTGCAGCTTGACCTGCAGCCGTACCTGCGCGGTGTGGATCGACATTCCCGTCGGCCCGAAGGCGAAAGGCGGGGTCTGCGGCTTCTCGATCACCGTCGCCGTGACCTGCACCGAGGCGAGGCCCGGCAAGCCGACGGTGATCGCCGGGATCGAGATGAAGTTCTGCTTGTTGGCCACCTGGACCGCCAGAGTCACCAACTGATACAGGTTCAGCTTGGCATCGAGCGCCGTGGGCGCCGTGGACCCACCGATCGGCTGGTTGCGCCAGACCCCGAGATCCAGCAACTGGCCGATGGTGAGTTCGGGATTGCCGACGATCTGGGATTTCAGTGCCAGCAGCCCGTTGACGGCATCGAGGGAGACGCCGGCGACATTGCCCGCACTGTTGAGCGCGTCGACGGCGGCCTGCAGCAGCGTCCCGACCTTGACCGTCGATCCCAGCAATCCGTCATAGGTGCCCGCAGTCACGTTGGCCTGGATCGCGAGCGCATCGAGGAAGCTCAATGCTTTGACGTTGGTGTTCAACAGCCCGTTGTACTGAACCGCGGACAGGCTGATACGGGTGCCGAGCACACCGCCCAGGATCGCGTTCAGCAATGCGCTCTGCTGGGTGTCGACCCGGAGCAGGCCGGTGCCGGCCTGGAATCCAGCCTCATTGATCTGCGCTGCCGTGGCCCGGGCGCTGATCGGATAGATGCCTTCCTTGTTGTTGGCGCCCCCGCCAGGCTGCCCCATCTGGCCACCCTTGTCCGGCTGCAGCAGGGCACGCGAAAACACCCCAGGCACGGTGGTCTGGGTCGTCACCTGCACCGCGCTATAGGCTGCCGGGGCCGCGTCCGTGGAAGAGCAGGCGACGAGGCCCGGCTTGAACCGCGCGGACGGGGCCAAGCCAACATCGGGGCAGTAGACGCCAGGGACAGTCGAGGTGAGATTGCCCGTGTCGAAGCCGTTGGACTTGAGAAACTGTCCGGCGATCGCCGCCGCCTGGGCGGGATGGAAGACGGCCGACAGCGCCGCCACGTCGGTCGCCGCCTGCAGATGCCGCTTCTGGGCGTACCAGAGGCCTACATCCGTGGCCAATGCCGTCGCGCCGATCAACGGCACCAGCATGAGAGCGGCAAAGGGAGCGATCGCGCCCCGGTCGCCAAATGGACGCCGTATCAATCTGGTGATCATTGTTGCCCCCCCGAGGACGATCCTGACCCGAAATCCGTGGGCGGGCCGTAGGAGTTGCCCGAAAGCGGTTGTAGCGGCGTGCCGATGCCCTTGATGAAGTTCTGGTAGACCTGTGTCGCCTCGGCTCCGCCGAGGCCGCCGGGCGCCCCGGGGGCCGGATGCGGCCGCTCCTGTGCCTGCAGCACCTGGAGGGTGCGGTTGCTCTCGAACCAATCCGGCGCCGCCGGCTTCACCAGCACCTGCTGGGCATCGGCAGCGACAGCCGGCAGGATCAGGACGCCGGCATACAGTGCCGTGAGGAACGCTCGCATCATGGCTGGTTCTCCGAGGCTTGCGCCAAGCGCCGGGGCGGGGCGGAAGCCGCCGTGCCGGCGCTGGTCGGTCCGCGCATCTGGCCGCGCGCGGTCTTCAACATCTGTTCCACCGCCCGCCGCTCCTGGGCGTTGGCGATCCGGCCCATCATGGTCTTCGCGGCGTCACCCTGGCCGGACACGTCGAGGCACAGGATCAGGTTGTTGCGCACCTGGGCATTGTCAGGCGCCAGCTCATTGGCCTGGCGCAGGGTAAACAGGGCCTCATCGTAGGAGGCGATGTGCATCTCGGCAAAGCCAAGGTCGTTCAGATATTTGACGTTGATCGGCTCGCGCCGGACCGCTTCGTGGAACTGCACGCGGGCCTTCGCCCAGTCGCTGCGGCCAGCCGCGACACGGCCGAGGCCATCATAGGCCGCCGCCGCCTGATCCCCATCGAGGAGTTGGCGATAGATCGCCTCGGCCCGATCATAGTCCTGGATATCCAGGAAGGCGTTGGCCCGCAGCACCTGCGCCCGGATATCCCCGGGATGGCGATTGTCATAGTCGTCGAGATAGGCCAGCGCGGCCCGCGATTTGCCGCCCTGCCGCAGCTTGTCGACAACACCGAGATAGAGATCACGCGAATTCTCAGCATCGAGCGGTGCAGCCTGAGGCAACTGATCGGCCGGAGACGGATCGCGACGGGCCGTCTGGCTGTCGCCAAACACGCTGGAGCAGGCCGAAAGCCAGGGCAGAAGGGCGAGCGTCGCGAGACGGAGGGGAAGGCGCGTCATTTTCCCAGCCCAGACAGTGTCTTGACGATGGAAACAAAAGCCGGGGCCGCGAGAACGATGAACAGAGCCGGCATCAGGAAGATGATCATGACCAGCGTCATCTGCGTGGTCTTCCGGCCGATGCTTTCCCTGGCGGTCGATACACGCCGATCTGAGAACTCGCGCACAAAATCCCGTAGGGCCGGCCCGAGCTCGATGCCGTAGAGCAAGGTCTGCTTGAATAGGGAGGCGATCTCGCGGACGCCAGAGATACCCAGCCTT
Source organism: Inquilinus sp. (assembly GCF_057815775.1). Lineage (NCBI taxonomy): Bacteria > Pseudomonadati > Pseudomonadota > Alphaproteobacteria > Rhodospirillales > Rhodospirillaceae > Inquilinus > Inquilinus sp. The sequence goes on along the minus strand of NZ_JBYRFX010000606.1, from coordinate 10,304 downwards.
TCGGCCCAACGATCGAGCGCCTGGTCGTACGGCATCCCGCGCTGCAGGTCGTCGACCAGAATCCGCATCGATTGATGGATATGAGGCATAGCTCCGCCATCGCCCTGGGCCATCGTGCGGAAGCACTGGTCAAGACTGACCCCGCTTTCGAGCATCAACAGCAGCACATCGAGCGCGAAGGGCAACTCCGCACCAATCTTGCGGGCGCGGATCGATGACAGGGACCGCAGCGCTATCTTGGCGGCGATATAGATCACGCCGCCTGCCGCCAGCGGATAGAACCTGGCCATGCCGGACCAATGGCCGAACCACCAGATCGCGAGCCCGGTTGCGACGATGGCCATCGTTGTCGCAAGCAGGCGCAGGGCGGCGAAGACCAGCGCCGCACGCGGGTCGTAGTAGCCGGCCGCCCGCAGATATTGCAGGATCTCATCCCGATCCTTGCCGCCGCCGATCAGCACCCGCTCGAAGGGACGAAGCCAAGCGATCCCGCTCAACGGGTCATCCTGCCTCGGCGCGTCGGAAAGCTTGGTGAGGCGTTTCTTCAGCCGCACCTCTCCCACTGAGCCGCGGAGGCCCAGACCCAGCAGAAACAGGCTCGAGCAGCCCGTGACGATCACAATGGTGATTTCGAGACTGGAGAGCGCCATGGCGTCAGAACTCCAGCCGCATGATGCGACGCATGATGACGACGCCGACGGCCTGCAGCCCGAGCGCGATCATCGCCAATCGTGGCCCCTGCTCCGCATTGATGAAGAACAGGATATAATCAGGCTTCACCAAGCAAATCAGGCCGCCCGCGACAGTGGGCATCACGCCGAGCACAATGGCGCTGAACCGTATCTCCGCCGTCGAAGCCTTGAGTTCACGCCCGACCCTGGCCCGGTCACGTAGGATCTGCACCAAATTGGCCAGCACCGCAGACATCCGACCACCGAAGCGGAAATTGACCTCCGTCGCCGTCGCCAGCATGTACAGCTCCGGCACCTCCAGCCGGCTCGCCAGCCACGCCACTGCCTCCGGGATCGGCGCGCCGTTGTTGATGCGCCGGATCATCGGTTGCAAATAGCGCTGCATGGCCGGTGCCGCGTTCTCTGCCGCCTTCAGCAGCCCCTGCTGCACCGAATTGCCGACCATCAGAAGCTGGCGCAATGAGTCGAGGAACATCGGCAGCCCGGCGATGAAGGCGTTCAGGCGCCGGGCCGCGAGGGTGTACAGCGCATAGATCGCGGCGCCCAGGATCGCCACTGTGGCCGCGGCGCCAGCTATCGGGCCGAGGAACCAGACAACAAAGGCCACCGTCCCCGTCAGGATCAAGGCAACCGCAGTCAGGCGGTGCAGCGGCAACGTCACATCGGCGCGCGCCAGCCAGAGCTGAAAGAAATGCGGGCCCTGTCGCGGCTCGGCGACAACACGCGCTGGGCCGTTGCCGTCTTCCGCCGGTGAGAACACGCCGCGCAGAGCCTCCAGCCGCTCTCGCATCTGCTGCTGCCGCTTGCGCTGAGTCCGGCCAGCCAGGAGGCTGAAGCCTGCCATTGCGAACAGTGCCAGCACACCAAGCAGGAGGAAGCCGAGGCCGTTCATGCTCCCCCTCCCTTCCCAACGATTGCCCGCAGATCCGAGAGGCCGACCAGACGATGGGCATAGAAAGGACGTGTGGAGAGGATCTTGAACTCACCCTGTCCACTCATCGGCGGCTGCTCCTCGAAGGCGAAGAGCTGGTTCAGGCTGTAACTGTCGCCTTCGAGCCCTGTCAGTTCGGAGACCGTGGTGACCCGCCGTTTGCCGTTCGCCATGCGGTTCACCTGGACGAGGATGTGGATGCTGTTGGCGATATAGCGCCGGATCGTCTTCGGGTCCGCAGCCAGCCCGCCGAAGCCGAGCAGCATCTCCAGCCGGCCGAAGGCATCGCGGCTGGTGTTGGCGTGCATCGTCGCCATCGACCCGTCATGGCCGGTGCTCATCGCCTGCAGCATCTCGACCGCCTCGGCGCCGCGCACCTCGCCCAGGATGATGCGGTCCGGCCGCATCCGCAGGGCGTTGCGCACGAGGTCACGGGCCGTGACCTCGCGGCTGCCGTCAAGATTGGCCGGACGCGTCTCCAGCCGGACAACGTGGCTCTGCCGCAGCTGCAGCTCGGCCGCGTCCTCGATGGTGATCAGCCGCTCCTTCTCGTCGATATAGCTGCTGAGCATGTTCAGCAGCGTGGTCTTGCCCGAGCCGGTGCCGCCGCAGATCAGGATGTTGAGGCGCGACCGCACGGCGGCGGCGAGGAAGCCGAGCATCTCCGCATTCATCGAGCCGAGGCGGACATAGTCCTGCGCGCCCATGGCCTGGGTGCGGAACTTGCGGATCGACACCATCGGCCCGTCGAGTGCGATCGGCGGAATGACGATGTTGACGCGCGACCCATCCGCCAGCCGGGCGTCGACATAGGGCGTCGCCTCATCGACCCGGCGACCGATCGGGCTGACGATGCGCTGGATGATGTTCATGAGATGCGCAGTGTCGCGGAACCGGGCCGGCACCGGCGACATCTGGCCACCGCGCTCGACATAGATCTTGAACGGGCCGTTGACGATGATGTCATCGATCGTCGGATCCCGCAGCAGCGGCTCGAGCGGGCCGAGGCCGATCACCTCGTTCTGCACTTCGGCCGCCAGCAGCGCCCGCTCAGCCACGTTCAGCGCCAGCCCTTCCTTGGCGGCGAAGCGGGTGATCGCCTGCTCGATGCCGTCGCGGACCATCGGCCGGCTGGCCGCCTCGGCGTTGATGCCGAGGGCCTCGAGCTGTTCCAGCACCAGGTTGAAGATGGCGAATTTGGTGCGCTGGTAGCCATCCGTGGTGCGCAGCTCGGACGCCGCCAGCTCGGGATCCATCCCGACCTTCACCCCGACGCCGTTGGTCAGCCCTGCCATGGCCCGCGCCCCCTCACGACGTCCGCAGCCGGCCGAACAGGCGCGGCCCGCGCGGCGCCGGTCGGCCAGCCTTGGCCGGTGCGGAAATGCCCTCTTCCGCCAGCTTTTCGAGCGCACGGGCATAAGGCGAGCGCGGCTGGTCCAGCACCAACGGGCGCCCGGTGTTGAGCGCATTGAGCAGTTCGACCCGCGCTGCCGGCAGGCGCACCGAGCGCCGCAGGCCCAGCGCCTCGCGCATCTGCTCGTCGGTCAGGGTGATGCCCGGCATATGGTCCTCGACCACCAGGGTGATGCGGTCGAGCACTGCTGCGCTGGGACCGATCTGCATCAGCAGGTCGCGGCAGGCCTTGACCGCCGTGAACTTCTGCGGCGCCACCAGGTAGATCCGGGCGGCGGAACGGACGAATTCGGTCAGCAGGCCGGGGTGCCGGATGCCGCCGGCATTCAGGATCACCTCGCCGAACAGGGCCCGCAGCACCAGCTGCATCGAGACGATGCTGTCCGTGGCGATGTCGTGCACCTCCTCACCCGCCACCGCCAGCGGCAGCACGTGCAGGCCCGACGCGGCGTGCCGGCCGAGGGCCGAGGACAGCAGCGTCCGGTCCAGCCGCGGCAGGTCCTGGACCGCGTCGCGGATGGTGTAGGCGAGCGGCACGTTCAGGGCGGCGCCGGCCTCGCTGGACGGCAGCGCCCCGTCGATCAGCAGCGCCTCACCGGCCGCCTTGGCGCGCAGCACGGCGAGGTTGACGGCGAACAGGCCCTCGCCGCCGGGCTGACCGCTGAGCACCAGGGTCAGGGCACCGCCCCCCGTGGCCTCGCCGCGCGGCGCACCGGTGAGATGGCGTCCGAGCTGGCCGCTGAGTGCCTCACCTTGGGCGTCGCGGTCGACGACATCGGCCGCGCCCGCACGGATGGCCCGCAGGACCGAGCGGGCATCCCCTTCGTCGCCGAGGACGATGACCGGTGCCTCCGGATCGGTGGCAGCCAGCGCCCGCATGGTGTCGGCCAGCCCGGTGCCGAACCCGTCGACCGGGTCGGCGTCGAGCAGGATCAGGTCGAGCTTGGTCTTGCCGCAGAGCTCGAGCAGCGACGACGTGTCGGGCACCGACGGAATCACCGCGGCGATCCCCTCCAGGGCGGCGATCAGCCTGGCCGCGAGGGTGGTGTCCGATGAGGCGACGGTGATCCTGAACATCATGGCCTACTGCATCAGCCCATAGGGCGCGAGATGGTCCTGCACCTGGTCGACATTCAGGATCATGTCGCCGATGGTCGGGTTGAACTTGCGCGTGTCCACCCCCGGCAGCGGCGGCACCTGGTTCGGCGCCAGCGGCTTCACCAGCCGCGGCGTGGCGACGATGATCAACTCCTGGCGTTCCTGCTGGTTGTTGGTCGATTTGAACAGCGCACCGATGATCGGGATGTCGCCCAGCCAGGGAAACTTGCTCTCGTTGACCGCGCTGTTGCTGTACATCAGGCCGGCGAGAACGAAGCTCTGACCGTCGCCGAGTTCGACCGTGGTCGAGGTCGACCGCCGACGGAACGCCGGTACGTTGAAGCCCTGGAACTGCAGCGCGTTGGCATAGTCGAGCTCACTGACCTCCGGCGAGACCTTGAGCACGATGCGCTTGTCCGACAGCACCACCGGCGCAATGTCGAGCTTCACGCCATACTGATGGTATTCGATGGTGACAGTGCCGAGGGACGCCCCGCCCTGCGGCACCGGGATCGGGACCTCGCCGCCAGCCAGGAATTCCGCATGATCGCCGGAGCGGACCAGAAGCGTGGGCTGGGCCAGCAGCTGGGTCAGTCCCGCTTGCGACAAGGCGCTGAGCAGGCCGAGGATGCCGTTGCGCGGATCGCCGAGAAACAGGTTGAAGGCGCTGGTCAGAGGCGCCGAGGCGGTGACCGACAGGTTGTTGGTGAAACTATAGCTCTGCAGCGCGTTCGGGCTGACCAGCGCGCCCTGGAAATCACTGCCGCCCAGCGCCCCGAAGTTGAATCCCAGGGCCTTCAGCGTCGTCGCCGACACGGCGGCGAACTGGATGTCGACCGCCACCATCTGATTGCCGGTGACCTGCATCAGGTCGACCACCTTGCCGTCGCCATAGGCGTTGGCGATGCTCGCGGCTCGCGCATGGGCCTCGAGATTGGGCACGGAACCGGACAGGACCAAGGTGTCGCCGTCCCGGTTCACCCGCACCCCCTGCAGCCCGGGCTGCCCCCTCATCTGCCGCGCGGGGTCGCCCCGGCTGGGGATGGTCGGCAGCGCCACCGCCGGCGAACCACCGACGGTGACGTTGTAGGAGATGCCCTGGTCCGACTGGGTGGTGAAGATGGCCAGCGTGGTCTTGCCCGCCTGCACACCGGTGATCTGCAACTGGTCTTCGTTCAGCGCGGTGGCGTCGATGATGCCGCCCTGTCCGACGACAATCCGGGCGATCGGCGCCGGCAAATTGAGCACGCGCTGCGCGCCGACGCCGAGCTGCAGTTCCTCCGCCCCCGCACCACCGGTCACGAGGACAAGAACCGCAAAGCACAGCATGCGGACCACAAATCTCATCGCGGCTCTCCGGACGTCCTGGGGTAGATCAGCTGGCTGCGGTCGCCGACGATGAGTTCGATCGGCCGCCGTTGCGGGGCCTGGGGTGCGGCCGGTGGCGGGGTGGGCCCGCGGATGTCGACCAGCTTGGCGGTGTTGTCGCTGATCAGCTGCAGGTCGTCCGGGCTGCGCAGCGAGAGGTAGAAAGAGCCGAGGCTGCGGGCCAAGGCGAATTGCGCGATCTGGTCCGGCGTCATCGCCAGGCTGATCGTCCGGGATGAGTCCACCCTCCGTCCGGTCCCGCCCTGGTCGGCGGCAGCCTGCGCCACCGCCGGGTCGCCGAGGGTGGAGCCGACGGTCAGCACCAGAACATCCTGCAGCACGGTGCGGGCCTCGCTCAGGTCCCCGCTTTCCGCGCGCTGCTGCTGCAGCCCGCCCTGCTTGTTCAGGGCGCTGTCCGGCAGCACCAGCTGGATGTCGACCTTGTCGCCCGGGCGGATGAATTCGCTGACCGCGATTTCGTCATTGGTCAGGATGCTGATCGCGCGATAGCCGGCAGGAACAAGGCCGGCCAGGCCTGCCCGGGCCGGGTCGGCGGAGATGACGGAGTCGAGCAGCAGTTGCTGTGGCGGAATGTCGGCCGTGGCGATCTTGCCGACCACGTCTTCGATCGTGGTCTTGGCACCGTTCGGCGCGGCGCCCACGATTGAGGTGGTGGAAACGTCCTCGAGCGCGATGACCTGGCCACGCGCAATGAACCGCGACGCCGTCATGACGCCGACCACAGCCACATCGGAAGACACCGGCGCGATCGCGGGCGCCTGTACCGCAGCCGGCATGACCGGCGAATACGTCTTATAGGCGCCATAGCCGATCAGCGAGACGGCCCCCAAGCCTCCGAGGAGCAGATAGGCCCGCGTCAACGCATTCGTATTCATCGATCAGAAACTTCAATGGGCATGTCAAAAACTCTTTGACCTCGATCCCGGAGGCCAGCAATTTTCGAACCAACGGGCTATCGATTCAGCGCTTTCGAATATTCATTCATGTCCGGCGTTCCCTAAAAGGTCGGATAAACTAGCATTAATACCCCCTTATGTAGCACAGAAGGGGAAAGTAGACAAGCATTTATTAATCAACTCAAGAAACGCTGCAAGTCCTTACTAGGAAATCCCAACAAAGAAACCTGCATAACGGGCTATGCATCGAGAGAATAATCGGATTTTCCCGGAGACAATTCCTACAAGATGACCAAAGGTTGTACCAACTATCGGAATATCTGGAATATTTATTTATGTCCATTTTTTTATCGAACTCATCGACTCGAATTTCCTCCCCATTGCCTTGACCGGTACGACCACCGGTTGTGGAACAAAAACAAACGAGGATCTATCGAATCCTTACCCACTTCTCGGGCTGTCCTGCGAGTCCCTCACGTCCGGCCTCGTGGGCCCGGTCGGGTGCCCGATCGAACCGCATCGCGCGCGGCTGGCGTACAGGCGCCCTCACATGCATCGGCCAGCGATTGTCGTTGCCAAAGCGCCCCTCGGCATTAATCTGTAATCGGTTGCAGCGGACGCCAGAATCCGCGCCCCGATCCACAGGAGGAACACATGTCCGGGAGACATCTGATCACCCTCGCCGCCGGTTTGGTCCTGGCCCTGGCGGCAACGCCGGCCCTGGCGGGCGTCGACGTCACCTTCGCCTGCGGCTCGACCGGCATCCAGTCCCGATTGTGCGACGAAGCAGCCAAGGCTTGGTCCGCGAAGACGGGCAACACCGTCAAGATCGTCGCCGCCCCGCAATCGACCTCGGAACAGCTGGCCCTCTATCAGCAGTTCCTGACCGGGAAGTCGGGCGATATCGACGTGTTCCAGGTCGACGTCATCTGGCCCGGTATCCTCGGCAGCCACTTCGTCGATTTGAAACAGTATGTCGACCAGGCCACCATCGATCAGTACTTCCCCGGCATCATCCAGGGGCTGACCCGCGACGGACACCTGCTGGCCCTGCCCTGGTACACCGATGCCGGGCTGCTGTATTACCGCCAGGACCTGCTGGACAAGTACAAGCTCAAGGTCCCCGCGACCTGGACCGAGCTGACCGAGACCGCCAAGACCATCCAGGACGGCGAGCGCAAGGACGGCAATGACCGTTTCTTCGGCTTCGTGTTCCAGGGCCGGGCCTATGAGGGCCTGACCTGCGACGCGCTGGAATGGATCGCCAGCGCCGGCGGCGGCACCATCGTCGGCGCCGACGGCAAGATCACGGTCTACAACCCGCAGGCGGCCCAGGCGCTGGACCTCGCCGCCTCCTGGGTCGGCACCATCGCCCCGGACGGGGTGCTGAACTATATGGAGGAAGACGCTCGCGGCGTGTTCCAGTCCGGCAACGCCGCATTCATGCGCAACTGGCCCTACGCCGCCAGCCTGGCCGAGGCGGCCGACAGCCCGGTCAAGGGCAAGGTCGGCTATGCCCCGCTGCCGAAGGGCGACGGCGAGGGCGCCCGGCCGGCGGCGACGCTGGGCGGCTGGCAGATCGCGGTGTCGAAATACTCCACCCATCCGAAGGAAGCGGCGGAATTCGCGATGTACCTCACCAGCCGGGACGAGCAGAAGCGCCGGGCCCTGGAAGGCGGCTACCAACCGACCATCCCTGCCCTCTACGAGGACCAGGAGCTGCTGGCGAAGCGACCCTTCTTCAAGATCACGCGCCAGATCCTGGACGGCACCGCCGCCCGCCCCTCGGCGGTGACCGGCGAACGCTACAGCGAGGTTTCGTCCCTGTTCTGGAACGCCGTGCACGCCACGCTGTCCAAGCAGGGCGACGGCGCCACCAACCTCGCCCAATTGCAGAAAGACCTGAACCGGCTGAGCCGCGGCGGCCGCTGGTAGAGCAAAGAGACGGCAAGCAAAGGAAAGACGGAATGTCGGTCAAGGTGATTCAGGTCGGCCTCGGCGGCTGGGGCACGAACTGGGCCCACAATGTCTTGCCGCAGGTGAAGGCGGTGGACGTTGTTGGCTTTGTCGATGCCAGCCCGGAGGCGGTGAAGCGGGCGCAGGAGACGCTGGGCCTGGCCGAGACCAAATGCTTCCCCAGCCTCGACGCCGCCCTCGCCGAGGTCGAGGCCGAGGCCGTGCTGGCTGTGCTGCCGACCGCCGGCCACAAGACCATCAGCGAGGCCGCGCTGAAGGCCGGCAAGCATGTGCTGGTCGAGAAGCCCTTCACCTCCACGCTGGAGGAGGCCCAGGAGCTGATAGCCCTGGCGAAAAAGGCCGACCGCGTGCTGATGGTCAGCCAGAACTACCGCTACCAGGCGGCGGTGCAGACCGTGGCCGACCTCGTGCGCAAGGGCACCTATGGCAAGGCACTCTCGGCGCTGATCGACTTCCGGCAGAACTGGAAGGTGACCGGGCACCGCTACCACGACATCCCCGGCCCGCTGCTGCTGGACATGGCGATCCACCATTTCGACCTGATGCGGATGATCTTCGGCGAGAATGTGCAGCGCGTCGCCTGCCGCAGCTGGAACACGCCGGACAGTCCCTTCAAGGACCACGCCGCCGCCCATGCGCTGCTGGCGCTCGAGAGCGGCATGATGGTGTCCTACAACGGCTCCTGGGTCTCGCGCGGCACGCCGACCACCTGGACCGGCGAATGGGCGATCGAATGCGAGGAGGGCGAGCTGCTGTGGCAGGCGCGCGGCCCCGGCGGCGCCACCGCCGACAAGGTGGTGCTGCGGCGGCCAGACGGCACGACCGAGGATCTGCCGATGGTGCCGGTGGAGCTGATCGACCGGGCCGGCACGCTGAACGCCTTCGCCCAGGCCGTGCGCGGCACGCCGCCGCGCTACTTCACCTCGGGCGCGGACAATATACAGTCCCTCGCCACCAGCTTCGCCAGCATGCGGTCGGGCGCCCAGGACGGCACATGGGTCAACGTATCCGACATCTTGCCCTGACCTCTTCCCCGGAGATCCCTGACATGGCCCTTCCCCGCCTGCTCGTCTGGAACGAATACCGGCACGAGCTGCAGAACCCCGACGTCTCCGCCGTCTACCCCGACGGCATCCATGAAGCGATCGCCGCCCCGCTGCGCCAGCGCGGCTTCCCGGTGGCGACCGCGACCCTGGACCAGCCCGAGCACGGGCTGACCGACGAAGCGCTGAACGGTGCCGACGTGCTGCTGTGGTGGGGCCACAAGGCGCATAAGGACGTATCGGATGCGGTGGTCGAGCGCGTCCGCCGTCACGTCATGGGCGGGCTAGGGCTGATCGTGCTGCATTCCGCGCACTACTCGAAGATCTTCCGCCGGCTGATGGGCACCAGCTGCAGCGTCAACTGGCGGGTCCACGGCACCCAGGGCGAGAACGAGCGGATCTGGGTCACCGCCCCGGCACACCCGATCGCCGCCGGCCTGGACCGCTGCATCGAGATCCCGCAAGAGGAGATGTATGGCGAGTTCTTCGACGTGCCGGAGCCGGACGAGCTGATCTTCGTCAGCTGGTTCAAGGGCGGCGAGGTGTTCCGCAGCGGCCTGACCTATCGCCGTGGCTATGGCCGGGTGTTCTATTTCCGGCCTGGGCACGAGACCTTCCCGAGCTATCACCACCCCGAGGTGCAGCAGGTGATCGCCAACGCCGCCGCCTGGGCCGCCCAGCCCGGGGTGCGCCGTACCCCGCCGGACAACGCCCGGCGCGAGCCGTTGGAGGCGATGGGGTAAGGTCGGGGCAGTCATCGCCGTCTAACTCGGCCCGAAGCCCTAGACCCTGGAATGAAGCAGGCGGACCGATTGGTCCGCCCACTGGCATTTTCAGTTGAAACCAGGATCAGAACGGGATCTCG
>NZ_JBYRFX010000605.1:0-8060 GCF_057815775.1 Inquilinus sp. | reverse complement strand
CGCCGGGCGCACGGCACCGCCGGGCCGCCGCATGGGCCATGCCGGTGCCGTCATCTCCGGCGGCCACGACACCGCCGACCACAAGATCGAGGCGCTCAAGGCCGCCGGCATCGCCGTCGCCGAATCCCCCGCTGCCCTGGGCCGCACCATGATCCGGGTGCTGCGCGACGGCCGCACGGCCGCTTTGGCCGGGGCGGCGGAATAAGGCCACGAGATGCTGCGGTGCAGCCACGATTCCGGCTTGTCACCGCGGTCGAAACGTTCTTTGGTATCGGTAGTTCTGCATTTGGTATGCCAGAGGGTCGATCCATAACGGCCCCGATTGAAACAAAGACATAACCGAGGGGAGGGGCAGCCGATCCACACATCGGCATCGCGTAACCAAAGGTCGAATGGCCAAGGGTTTCGTGCGCCCCTTCTCGAGGACGATGGCGTCCGTCACGGGCCGTTCTCCTCCGATTCCATGGGGTTGCCTCAACCGACATGCGAAGGACTGGGACGGAAATGCTGACCAATCAGATTCCACAATCCACATCTGCGACCAAGGGGCCACCCGGCGGACGCTGGCTCCAGCTCGTCATCGGCATCGTCTGCATGGCGATGGTCGCCAACATGCAATATGGCTGGACGCTGTTCGTCGGCCCGATCGATGCGACGCATCAATGGGGCCGGGCCTCGATCCAGGTCGCCTTCACCATCTTCGTCCTCACCGAAACCTGGCTGGTGCCGGTCGAGGGCTGGTTCGTCGACAAGTTCGGGCCGAAAATCGTGGTCCTGATCGGCGGGCTGCTGTGCGCCATCGCCTGGGTATTGAACTCGATGGCGGATTCGCTGGTGCTGCTCTACGTGGCCGCGGCGATCGGCGGTGTCGGTGCCGGCGCGGTCTACGGCACCTGCGTCGGTGCGGCGCTGAAATGGTTCCCGGACCGACGCGGCCTGGCTGCGGGACTGACGGCAGCCGGCTTCGGTGCCGGATCGGCCATCACCATCGTGCCGATCGCTAACATGATCAAATCCTCGGGCTATGAGTCGACCTTCCTGACCTTCGGCCTGATCCAGGGCGGCGCGGTGGTCTTGCTGTCCTTCCTGCTGGCGACGCCGGCCAAGGGTCAGCTGCCGGTCGTCGGCAAGTCGAAGCTGGCGCAGACCCGGCGCGATTTTGCCCCGTCGGAGATGCTGAGGAGCCCGGTGTTCTGGGTGATGTATGCGATGTTCGTCATGGTCGCCGCGGGCGGCCTGTTGGCGACGGCGCAGCTGGCTCCGATCGCGGCGGACTTCAAGATCGGCGACACCCCGGTCAGCCTGATCGGCCTGACGATGCCGGCCCTGACCTTCGCCCTGTCGCTCGATCGGGTGCTGAACGGCATCACCCGCCCGTTCTTCGGCTGGGTGTCCGACCATATCGGGCGCGAGAACACGATGTTCATCGCCTTCTTCCTCGAGGCGGTCGGCATCGTCATGCTGATGGAATTCGGCCGGGACCCGGTGTTGTTCGTGATCCTGACCGCGCTGGTGTTCTTCGCCTGGGGCGAGATCTACTCGCTGTTCCCGGCGACCTGCGGCGACACCTTCGGGTCGCGCTACGCCACCACCAATGCCGGGCTGCTATACACCGCCAAGGGGACGGCGTCGCTGGTCGTGCCCTTCGCCAATGTAGCGGTCAGCCAGTTCGGCAGCTGGGACGTGGTGTTCATCTTCGCCGCGCTGGTCAACCTGATCGCGGCGGTGCTGGCGCTGTTCGTGCTCAAGCCGATGCGGGCCAAGGCGCTCGAACAGGCCCGGGTACAATCCGACATCGCCCCTGAGGGGGAGCCGCGGCTCGCCAACTGAAGACCACGGCCGGGGGGTTTCCCGGCGCCTGAGACTAACCCCAGGGAGGCGGGCTCGCTCGCCTCCCTATTTCTTTGTCGTCTGGTCGGCTTCACATTGCCCGCATGAAGCTGGCCCAGGCCGGATCGGCGGCCTCGGATTCGTCCGGCTGCGGTTCGCCGCCGAAGCGGGTGGCGGGCTGCAGCGCCAGCGGGGCCCGGCCCATATTCGCCGTGGCCAGGCGGCCCGAGGTGTAGGCCAGCGCCACCATGGCCAGGCCCGCGCCGAGCACCAGAAACGTCATCATAGCAGCTGTCCTCCGTCGAATTCCGGCCCGGCCGGTGTGGCCGCTCGCCGTTCGTGTTGCACTGCACATATGGCAGCACCGCTGACGGAGTGCAATAAAATCTGGTATACAAAATACAGGAGACAGTTTTGCATTTACGCATGGCTCGGCGGTGAGCGCCACTTATCGACCATCAACGATCGCTTTGACCCCAAAGCCCCTATCGTGACGGAAGCCGAAGCTCGGCAGCGGGCTGCGGCGGTTCTCGACGCCCGATACCCGAGCCGGTGGAAAGCTGGCCGGTTGGTTGATGGTGATCGGGATGATGGTCAAGTGCTACTAGATTAGGCCCAATCATCGTGCGGGTTATACATAGGGCCGGGAGAGCCCACGGCAGTTACTTGGTTCGAGGCCGCCAAGCGCGCTTCCCGAGCACGAGGCAACGATCTGAGGCGTGTTCACGATTGCCAATCACGCATAGCAGTGCGGATCGGAGCTGGCCGAGGATGAGCCAGATGACACGCGAGGAACTGAGCGCCAGGGTGCCGATCGTTCTCTGGGAGACGATGCAGATGGTGCGCTTCGCCGACATCCCTAATTCCTGGCGATTGGAATTCCATGCGAACAGCCGAGGGTCAACCACCCCGAACCTAGGTGTCGCCTTCAATCGTGACTGGCCGCGTTGGCTTGAGATTCGGTTCTCCGGCCGATACAGGCCGCCTTGGCGGGACTTCGGAGCCGTGACCGATGAGAATGCAAAAAAATGGCTGGAGGAAGGTCTTCAACCTTAGAGGCTAAGGAACCGTGGCGGCACATCGTGGTGCGAGCCTCAGTGACTATGCGTCACGAGGCCGATTGGTTGTCATTTGGTGGCAAGGGGGGGCAACACGTATGAACGCCATCCTCAAGGTGATCTAGGGGATCTTCGATCAACCCGAACCTCAGTCAGCGTCGTAAGATGGTCGATCGTCCCATGCTCATGCTGCTTCGAGCTGATCAACGGCCATCGCCCAGCTTCCCTCCAGGAGCCGGTTGGTTTGATCGTCAAGACGGCGATCAGGCGAACATCTATGCGTGCTAGCTCCGCCTTCTCTCGACAGAGGTCGGATGACAGGTTCGTCCCTTTTGCTGACATCCCGAGGCAACTCGTCGACGCCGGCCCAGGCCGGGGGGCTCACTGCTGTGTCCGCATCTCGTCCCGGAGGTATCCACGAGCCCGCGAGAGCCGAGATCTTACTGTGCCGGTCGGGATTTGCAGTCGCCGAGCCGCCTCAACGTAAGAATCCCCTTCGACGGCTACCATGGTCAGAATGTCCTGGTGTTCCTTCGAAAGAGCCGTCCAGCGCGCCGAAACCTGCCGCAGTTCGATGGTCCCCAGCTGTGTCGGCGGCGTGCCGACATCCCAATCGTCGATCGAGATCATGACGGCCCGGGATTGAACGGTCGTGACCTTCGACAGGTAAAGCCGGCGCATCATCACGACAAGCCAGGCCATCATGTTGCTGCCGGGCTGCCACAGGTCGAGTTTGCGGACCGCTCTGAACAGAGTGTCCTGGATCAGATCGTCGGCGTCGGCATGGTTTCGCGTCAGACGCACCGCGTAACGGCGAAGACCGGGGATACAAGGAGCGATGGTCGCGATGAATTTCCGCTCGTTCGCGGCAGTGATGGCCGACATGGGTGAGCGTCCTTGTGGGTGTTGGTGCCGCTGCCCGGCCACTGCGGGCTCGACCGACGGGGATCGACGTGTGAGCGTGAGGGGCCGCGGTCCGACATATGATGCGGATCAATCCAGACGCACCGTAGCCGGGAGAGAAATGGCAGCGGAAGCTTCGGAATCTACTCAGATCAAACCACGGCTCGATCGGTTCGCTGTGACGATCCGATCATCAAATGGAGTTTGATTGCCACTGAGGAAGGCTGGCATTCCCTGAGCTTTGCCGCCGGCACCTGAGTGATTTCCGAGGCTGACCATGTTCACCCTGCGATGACTATGGTTGCGAGCGCCGATTTTTCTATCGGATGGCCAGAACCGCGTGCATACAGCCGTCCTGTCCGATGGCGCGTGATGGTGAAGCTCTCGGCAAGCGTCGATGACGGATGACAAAAGACATGACATTTCCCGTTGGCGATGCAAGGGCTGGAGTCCAGGCTCTCAACCGATATCGCGAGACGAACGCGGCCCGCAGTGCTTTTGAATTGCTGGTCACGGCAGTGCCGTTCGTGGTGCTCTGGACTGTCATGTGGGCTGCGCTCGGCATCGGCTACTGGCTGACATTGCTGCTCGCGCTGCCAACCGCGGCGTTCCTGATGCGCCTTTTCATGATTCAGCACGATTGCGGACATGGCGCCTTCTTCCGTCGACGGTCCATGAACGATTGGGCGGGGCGGATCATCGGCGTCGTGACGTTGACGCCCTATGGTTTCTGGCGCCGCACCCATGCCATCCATCACGCGGCCGTCGGCAACCTCGACCATCGCGGCATCGGCGATATCGACACCAAGACCGTGAGTGAATACCTCGACCTCGGTGCCGGCGGTCGCCTTGCCTACATCGTCTATCGCCATCCGATCGTGATGTTCGGCCTCGTCCCGGCATACCTGTTCCTGCTGCACCATCGCCTTCCCTTTGGTCTCATTCGGGCTGGCGGACAGCCCTGGGCCAGTACGATGGGAACGAATGCGTCCATCGCGGCCGTCATCCTGTTGATGGTGTGGCTTGTCGGGGTCTGGCCGTTTCTGCTGGTGCAAGGCCCGGTGCTGCTGATCGCCGCCTCGCTCGGGGTCTGGTTCTTCTACATCCAGCACCAGTTCGAGGACACGCGGTGGGAACACCAGGGAAAGTGGGACTTCCATGAAGCCGCGCTTCATGGCAGTTCGCACTATGAGTTGCCGCGTGTCCTCGCCTGGTTTACGGGGAACATCGGCGTGCATCATGTGCATCACCTGTGCAGCCGAATCCCGTTCTATCGTCTGCGCCAAGTGCTGGAGGACCATCCGGAGCTGGCGGGCGTCGGTCGGCTGACATTCGTTCAGAGCCTGCAATGCGCGACGCTTGCCCTTTGGGACGAGGGGCAGGGGCGGCTGATCTCGTTCCGCGAGCTGCGAAATCGTCGTTCGAATGGGCATTCCAGGTAACCAGGCCGCGGTGGACCCCGTCCGGATCTGAGTAGTTTCCGAAACTGTCGTGCCGGCTTGCCCGGCCGGTATCATCCATTCCACCAATCGGTGGTCCGGCTGCTGATCGGTCACGGAACGCCCGAGGCTGTCCCGATGGACGCCTCGTGCCCGTTCATTGCGACAGGGACACCAGCGATGGAAGATTTCGGCAATCCGAAACCGGCCGGCCCGAGCCCGGTCGGCGGCACCCGGGACGAGCGGCGGGAGACGGCGATCCCGGCATCCGCGCAGCCGGTCACCGAGACGATCATCGACGACGCCGACATTCTGGTCGTGGCGCCCTTCGCGGACCTCTCGCCGCCCGCGGCGCAGCCGGCCGTCATGACCGGGACATCACTCTATCCGTTGCGATTTGATCCGATCTACCAGTACCGGCTTTGGGGCGGACGGCGCCTGGGAGAGTGGCTGGAGACATCGCTGCCCGGCGACGGGCCGATCGGCGAAGCCTGGATGCTGAGCGATCGCGACGACCATCCCAGCCGCGTCGCCGACGGGCCGCTCAAGGGCCAGACGATCGCTCAGGTGATGGAGCTCTCGCCGACGTCGCTCCTCGGTCATCTCGCGGCCCGATTCCAGCGCTTCCCGCTGCTGCTAAAGTTTCTCGACGTGCATGAGATGCTCTCCGTGCAAGTGCACCCGGCTGACGACAAGACTGATCTGATCCCCAAGGGTGAGACCGGCAAAACGGAAGCCTGGGTGGTTCTCGAGGCCGAACCGGGAAGCTGTGTTTACGCAGGTCTGCAAGCCGGGACGACTGCCGCGGATTTGCGCACGCTCTCGACACTGACGGTGGAAGACCATCTGGCCAGCTTCGCGCCGGTCCGCGAGCAGGCCATTCTCATCGAGGCCGGCGTCGTTCACGCCCTGGGCGATGGCGTCGTCGTGCTCGAAGTCCAGGAAAACAGCGACATTACCTTTCGCCTCTTTGATTGGGACCACATCGATGCAAAAACGGGCCGCCCGCGCCCGTTGCAGGTGGAGCAGGCGCTGGCCTGCGTCGATTTCAGACAAGGCGCGATCGAACCCGTCGCGCCGATCGCCGAAGTGATGCAGTCGGCCAGGCGCGAGCGGCTGGTTGATTGCTCCCATTTCCGCCTATGGCGTCTTCGGAGTGCGACACCGTTCCCGGTCGGCGTCGAGAACGCGCCCCGGGTTCTGGTGTGTGTCGACGGTGGCGGAGACATCGAGCACGACGGCACTGACTTCAGGATGGAAAAGGGCACCGTGATGTTGCTGCCGGCAGCCATCGGGACGTGTCGTTTTCGACCCGATGGCGCTGTCACGCTGCTGGAAATAGCCGTGCCGGATCAATCATGAAGACGCTCGCCGTATTCGATCTCGATGGCACGCTCGCCGAAAGCAAATCACCTCTCGATGCGGAGATGGCGGTGCTTTTGGGCCGGTTGCTCGGGATCGTCAAAGTCGCCGTGATCTCCGGCGGCGCATGGCCGCAATTCGAACAGCAGGTTCTGTCCCGCCTTCCCGGAAGTGCCCCTCTGGGCAATCTTTCCATTCTGCCGACCTGCGGGACGCAGTTCTATCGCTTCGATGGCACCTGGCAAAAACTGTATTCGGAGGATTTCAGCGTCGCGGATCGGGAGAAGATCATCGGCGCGTTGAACCAGGCGCTCGAAACATCCGGGTTCAAGCCCGAACGGCATTGGGGATCTCTGATCGAGGATCGCGGCAGCCAGATCACCCTGTCCGCCCTAGGGCAGGAGGCGCCGCTGGAAGATAAGAAGACATGGGATCCCGACTTCGCGAAGCGCAAGAAGATCAAGGCGATCGTTGAGCCGTTGATCCCCGAATTTTCCATTCGGATAGGTGGCGCGACATCCATCGATATCACGCGGCCCGGCATCGACAAGGCCTACGGCATCAGGAAGCTTCGCGAGACGCTTGGAATCCCCATCGAAGACATGATCTTCGTCGGCGACGCCATCTTCCCTGGTGGCAACGATTACCCGGCCAAGCAGGCGGGCGTCGTGTCCATCCGGGTGCGGGATCCCGACGAAACCAAGCGGGTCGTCGAAACCATCCTTGCCTGTCTTGGGGCCGCCGGCCGCCCGTGACGTTGATGGAAGCAGTCTCCACCGCAGCATCGCGCCGGCAGTGTCGTCGGCTCCCTTGAACAGGATCTCGAGGCGCTAGGCCAGGCGTGGCACGAATTTCGCCCGGCCGCCGCTGAGGCGGGCGACCTGCCGGATCTCGGACAGGCTGAGAAGATAGGATACGACGGACTCGCCACCCCGGTTCTCGTTCAACCGGTCGGGATGCAGCCCGTCGCGGCAGCTGCCCGTCTCCACGTCGACCAAGGACAGGGACAGGTCGTTGCCGCCGAGGAACCAGGAGAAGGCGCGCGCCGCATCGGCTTTCCAGGCATCATCGCCATCGGCACGCAACGCCGCCAGGCACGCCGAGATCGTGGCCGTGGCTTCCAGCGGCTGCTGGTCGAAAGCCTGCGGCAGTGCCCGCCTGCTGCCGAACCCGGACGAGCCGATCGGCCGGAACAGGCCTGCCGGCGTTGTCTGGAGTGACATCAGCCAGCGCAGGGACCTGAGGCCGGCATCGACATAGCTGGGCGCATGGGTCGATATGCCCGTGACGATCAGGGCTTGAGGCAGGCGGGCATTGTCGTAGGTGAGCCCGTCCTCGAACCACACCCAATCCGCGGTTTCGACTGCCGCCAGGAGCGACATCAGCCGGTCGGCGAGGTCATGGCGAATCGGCTCGGCCAGGGTGTCCTCGGCGACCACGGCGCAATAGGCGTCCAGCCCGAGCAATG
>NZ_JBYRFX010000604.1:0-2214 GCF_057815775.1 Inquilinus sp. | reverse complement strand
CGGGAGCCAGGGCCAGCGCGGCCTGCAGGTCCGGTTCGTCGAGCAGCAGCGTCGGCGCATCGGTGGCGAGGCGTAGGGCGAGGCCGGATGTGGTGACCAGGGCCGCCGGCCGGGCGTCGGCCAGCATGAAGCCGAGCCGCTCGTCGGGATAATCCGGGTCGAGCGGCAGGTACGCGGCGCCCGCCTTGAGGATCGCCAGCAAGGCTATGACCATCCCGGGGGACCGGGGCAGGCCCAGCGCCACGACCGTCTCCGGGCCGGCGCCGAGGGCAATCAGCCGGTGCGCCAGATGGTTGGCGCGGGCGTTCAGCTCGCGGTAGCTGAGCCTCTCGTCCTCGAACACCAGGGCGGTGGCGTCCGGGGTCCGGGCCGCCTGCGCCTCGAACAGTCCGGGCAGGGTGGTGGCCGGCACCGGACGCGCCGTGTCGTTCCAATCAACCAGGATCTGCTGCCGCTCCTCCGGCGCCAGCAGATCGATCGCTCCGATCCGCTGCCCGGGGTCCTGCACCAGCGCCTCCAGCAGGCGCTCCACGCGCTTCGCCAGCGCCACCACCGTCTCAAGCTCGAACAGGTCGGGGCTGTAGCTGAGGGCCAGGCGCAGTTGCTCGCCGGGCTGGGCCATCAGGCCGAGCGGGTAGTGCGAGACGTCGCCGCCGTGATGCCCGGCCGGACTCAGGCGCAGGCCGCCGGGAAGGGGCGCGGACAGGGCGTCGTCGCCCGGGTAGTTCTCGACCACCACCAGCGTGTCGAACAGTGCACCGTGACCGGCCAGGCGCTGGATCTCGGTCAGCCCCAGATGCTGGTGCGGCATCAGCCCGGCCTGCTCGCCTTGCAGACGCACCATCAGCCCGGCCAGCGACTCGGCCGGGTCGAGGACGAGCCGCACCGGCACGGTGTTGATGAACAGCCCGACCATGCGCTCCATGCCGGCGATCTCAGCCGGGCGGCCGTTGACGGTGAGGCCGAAGGTGACGTCGCTGCGTCCGGTCAGCTGGGCGACGATCAGCCCCCAGGCGGCGGCCGCCACGGTGCCGAGGGTCAGCCCGTGTCGTCGTGCCACGGCGTCGAGCGCCACCGTCGTTGCCGCCGGCAGCGCCCAACCGTGAGTCGCGGGGAAGATGCTGGCCGCAGCGGGCGCAGGCGGGGCGACGAATGTCGGCTCGTCGAGCCCGGCGAGCGCCGCCTGCCAGGCAGCTTCGGCCGCCGCCCGATCCTGGGCGGCGAGCCAGCCGAGATGCGCTCGGTAGGGCACCGGCCGCGGCAGCGCGCGGTCGAGGCTCTCCCCGTCGAGGTCGGCGCGGTAGAGTGTCACCAGTTCCGTCATCAGCACCGGCATCGACCAGCCGTCGAGCAGCAGATGATGATTGGTCAGCACCAGCCGGTGTCGCTCCAGCCCCAGCCGGATCAGGCCGAAGCGCAGCAGCGGCACCCGGCCCGTCGCGATCGCCGCCGGGCCGAGATGGGCCCGCTCCGCGGCCAGCACCGCGTCCAGCGCCTCCGCCTGACCTGCGGCGGCAAGCCCCGACAGGTCGACTTCGCTCCACGCCAGCGCCGGATCGCGCGGGACCACCTGCACCGGCCGCTCCAGCCCCGCCGTGACGAAGCCGGCCGCGAGATGCGGATGTCGGCCCAGGAGCCCTGCCGCCGCCCGCTTCAGCGCCGCCGGCGCGAGCGGACCATCAAAGTTGACACCCAGCTGCACCAGATAGGCGTCAGGAGCCTCCGTGTCGTAGAGGGCATGGAACAGCAGCCCCTCCTGCAGCGGCGTCAGCGGCAGGATCTCGGCCACCGGCCCGGCCGCCTCCAGCCGCTCGATCGCCGCCTGGTCCAGCCCGGCCAGCGGCACGTCCGACGGCGTCAGCCCGGCCCCCTCGGATCGCGCAGCCCAGCCGGCCAGCGTCTCCAGCGCGCCAAACCAGCGTCGCGCCAGGTCCTCGATCTCCGCCGCCTCGAACAAGGCGCCGGCCCACGACCAGCGCGCCACCAGCACCGGCCCCCCGGCCCGCGTCTCGGCGATGGCGTCGAGCGTGATCGGATGGGACAGCGGCATCGCCGGATCGCCACCGCCGCCAAGCCCGGCCGCCTCCGGCGCCAGGGACCAGGCGCCATCGCCAGCCCCGTCTCCTTCCAGCCCGGCGAAGCGGCCGAGGTAGTTGAACGCCACCTGCGGAACGCCAAGCGCCGCCAGCTGAGGCTCGGTCTCCGGGTTCAGGT
>NZ_JBYRFX010000603.1:0-2621 GCF_057815775.1 Inquilinus sp. | reverse complement strand
GAGCAGCAGCGACAGCACCAGCACCGGCCAGACCCGCGCCTCCAGCCCCAGCATCGCCGCCATGACCGGCGACAGCAGGATCAGCGGCAGCCCGGTCAGCAGCCAATGGGCCAGCGCCTTGGCCAGCACCGCGGCCTCCAGCGGCAGCGGCGACAGCACCAGGAGGTCGAGCGAGCCGTCCTCGTAATCCTGGGCAAACAGCCGGTCGAGCGCGAGCAGCGTCGCCAGCAGCGCCGCGACCCAGACCACGCCGGCGGCGATGCGGCCGAGCAGCGCCGTTTCCGGCCCGATGCTGAGCGGGAACAGCACCACGGTGATGACGAAGAAGGCGAGCACGGCGGCCACGTCGCCGCCGGATCGCAGGGCCAGCCGCAGGTCGCGCGACAGCATGGCGAGGAAGGCCCTCACAGCGGTACCCCAATGACCGCGAAATCGGGCACCGCGAAATCCGCCAGCGCCAGGCCGCGCGCGCCGTCGAGGGCGAGCGGCACATGGGTGGCCAGCATGACGATCCCGCCGCCGGCGCGATGCCGCGCGATCCGCGCCTCCAGCCGGGCGACGGAGGCGGTGTCGAGCCCGAGCGTCGGTTCGTCCAGCAGCCACAGCCGGGCGGGGCCCAGCTCGAACCGCGCCAGCGCCAGGCGGCGGCGCTGGCCGGCGGAGAGGTATCGGCAAGGCAGGTCGTCCAGCCCTTCGAGGCCGACCGCGGCGAGGGCTGCATCGATCGTGGCCGCATCCGGGGCCGCGCCGGCGGTGGCGCCCCAGAAGCGCAGCGTCTCGCGCGGCGTCAGCGCCGGCTTCACCGCATCCTGGTGGCCGAGATAGGCGATCGAGCCGGGGGCGCCGGTCCAGTCGAGCGTTCCGGCGAAGACCGGCACCAGCCCCGCGACCAGGCGCAGCAGGCTGGACTTGCCGCTGCCGTTCGGCCCGGTCAGCACCAGTGCCTCGCCGGCATCGAGCCGGAAGGACAGGCCGGCGAAGACCAGCCGCCCGCCGCGCAGGCAGGCGAGATCATCCGCCGTGAGGCTGGCGCCGGTCAGGCTCGGGTCGGGCATGGGCGGCTGGGCGCGGTCATGCCCCGGCATAGCAGCCGGACCCGTCAAAGTGGAAGAGCCCCAAAACGGAAAGGGCAGGACCGCGAACGGCCCTGCCCCCTCGCGACTGCCGCCGCCCCCCGGCCGGCGCAGTCATCCCTCGATCAGTAGTGCGGGTTGTTGGCGTTCGGGCTGACGACGATGTCGAAGCGCTGGCTGGCGCCGCCGGTGCAATTACGGATCTGCATCCGGGTGCCGACGGTGTTGTCGACGACATCGGCGCAGCGGCTGTTCATGCCGATCAGCCGGCCGTCGGTTTGCAGCTGCCACTTTTCGCTGGAGCCGCCGTCGCAGTTCCAGATGTGGAGCTTGTCACCGTTGTTGCCGTTGCCACCCTCGATGTCGGCGCAGTAGTCGGTGTTGCCGACGGACCGCAGCTGGGTTTCGTCGCTGTAGATCCATTGCTGCGGCACAGCACCCGTGCAGCTGCGCTGGTTGAGGTCGGAGCCGTTGGCGTAGAGGCCGTTCTGGATCTCGGCGCAGAAGCTGTTCGCGGTGCTGCGCAGCGAGAAGCCGGTGGCGACCGAGCGGCGGATGCCGTTCAGCGGCAGCTTGTTGCCCCAGGTCTCCAGGTTTTCATGGCTGATCATCGAGGCGCCCCAGCCGACCGCCAGATACATCTGGTTGAAGCTGTCGAACTGCGTCTCGTTGCTGGACCACAGGTTGACCAGCTGGCCGTTCTGCTGGGCCGTGACCGTGTCCTTGTACCAGTACTGCACCGCCTCCTGGTTGCCGCAGGCCACCCATTTGTTGGTGTTCGCGTCGTCGAAATCCTTGGCGTTGCCGTTCCAATAGAAGTTCGCCGGCTCATGCGCCTCGGGGCAGACGAAGATCTGCGCCGCGCTGCCGAACTGGTTCACATACTCTTCCTGGGTGTCGTTCTTGTCGCCGATCGGCCCGCCCATCATCTGCAGGATGATGCGGCCGCGCAGCGAATCGACGCTGGGCCAGCCGGCCCGGTAGACGCCTTCGCGCAGCGAGGCGTAGCCGGTGAAGGCGCGCAGGTCTTCCGGCTTGTAGGCCTTGGCCCCGAGCTCGCTGATCACGAGATTGTTCAGCCCGGACATGTAGCTGGCGCCCCAGCCCCACAGCCCCAGGCTGGGCTTGAGGTCGAACTGCACCGTGATCGGCAGGTGGCCGGGATGCGCGTCGCTCCACGCCTTCACGTCGCGCAGGCAATCCTGCAGCAGGCCGCCGGCGCCGCCCTTGCAGTTGTTGGCGGTGTTCGCCTCGGTCGGATCGTGCTTCACCGGGAAGCCAGTGCCGTCATAGACGTCGATCTCGACCACCTGGTTGCCGCGGTCGAGCGCGTCGGTCAGCTTGGCGAAATGCGCCTTTTCGTAGGTGTTGTGCGGCCGCGACCAGTAGGCGGCGTTGTACGGCGTGGACCCCGCCAGCGGCTGCGCGGCCGGCACGTCGGCCAGGGCCGGCGTCCCCGCCGACAGCAGCAGGGCGGCCGCCACAGCCATCCCTGAGAGAAGACCTCGTCCCATCAGTTCCCCCTTCGTCTGAGGCCCGGTTTCGGGC
>NZ_JBYRFX010000602.1:0-6106 GCF_057815775.1 Inquilinus sp. | reverse complement strand
GCCGGCCAGCCGGCGAGCTGGAGCAACGCCACGGCCACCGGCTTCGGCGGCTTCACCTTCGACCCCGCCACCGGCCAGGCGAGCTTGAGCGTGCCGAACGGCACCACGCCACAATCGGTCACGCTGTCGCTCGGCGCGCCGAACACAGCCGGCGGGGTGGTGCAGTTCGCCGGCGCCTACAACCCGAAGATCGTCAAGGACGGCGCCGCCGTCGGCAAGCTGTCGCGGGTCGATGCCGATGAGACCGGCAAGCTGGTCGGCATCTTCGACAACGGCGCCCGCCGCACCCTGTACCAGATCCCGCTGGCCGACGTGGCGAACCCGGACGGGCTGAACCCGGAGAACGGGAACGTCTACACGGTCAGCCGCGAATCCGGGGCGATGCGCCTGTGGGGCGCCGGCACCGGCCCGGTCGGCACTGTCGCCGGCGGCAGCCTTGAAAACTCCAATGTCGATCTGGCCGAGGAACTGACCCAGCTGATCGAGACCCAGCGGGCCTACGGCTCGAACGCCAAGATTGTGCAGACGGCGGACGAGATGCTCAACGAGACCACGCAGCTCAAGCGTTAAG
Source organism: Inquilinus sp. (assembly GCF_057815775.1). Classification (NCBI taxonomy): domain Bacteria; kingdom Pseudomonadati; phylum Pseudomonadota; class Alphaproteobacteria; order Rhodospirillales; family Rhodospirillaceae; genus Inquilinus; species Inquilinus sp. The sequence continues at coordinate 5,535 of NZ_JBYRFX010000602.1, read as the reverse complement.
AGACGCCGGCGATGAGCCTTTCCCTGGCCGTCAGCAGCGCGCTGGCCAATCTGCGCGGCAACCAGGCGCAAGCCTCGATCATCTCGCGCAACATCGAGAACGCGGCGGTCCCCGGCTATGTCCGCCAGGACCTGCAGCTCAGCACCCGGGTGGTTGCCGGGGTCAATCTCGGCCTCGATGTCAGCGTCCGGCGCAATGTCGACGAGCGGCTGATCCGCGACGTGCGCAGCGCCCAGTCCGAGACCGGCAGCCTGTCGGCACAGAAGGATCTGCTGACCCGCTTCACCGACAGCATCGGCCAGCCGCAGGATGAGCGCTCCATTGCCTCCCAGCTGACCAAGCTCAAGACGTCGTTCCAGAGCCTGGCCGACCGGCCGGGCGATCCGGCGTTCCAGCGCGGGGTGGTCGATGCCGCCACCAAGACGGCGGCCTCGCTGAAGACCATGTATGGCGCGGCGCAGCAGGCCCGCACCGATGCCGACCAGGACATCCAGACCAAGGTCGCCGGCATCAACCAGGGCCTGCAGCGCATCGCCGATCTGAACCGTTCGATCCGCGGCATGGACCCTAATGGCGCCGATGTCGGCGCGTTGCAGGATGAACGCGACCGGCTGGCCGACGGCCTGTCGCAGGATCTCGGCGTCTCGACCTATCTGCGCGACGGCGACATGGTTGTCATGACCAAGGGCGGCACCACTCTGGTCGACAGCTCCGCCAACCTGCTGACCGCTTCCCCCTTCGGCGAGGTCATGACCGCCGACGGCGTCGACCTGACGCCGGGTTCCGGCAACCCCAACGGGCTGCAGGGTGGCGCGCTGGCCGGGCTGCTGAAGATCCGCGACGAGACCATGCCGCAATTCCAGGCCCAGCTCGACCAGCTGGCGGGCGGGCTGGTCACGCTGTTCCAGGGCCGCGATGCGACCGTCGGCGCGCCGCCCAACGACAGCGGCCTGTTCACCGATGGCGGCAAAGCCTTCGACCCCGCGCGCTCGGCCGGCCTGGCCGGGCGGATCGCGGTCAACGACCTGGTGCGGCCGGAGGCGGGCGGCGCGTTGTGGCGCGTCTCCGGTGGCATGCACGCGGCGGAGGCGCCGGCCAGCGGCGATTCCCGGCAGGTGCAGGCCTTCCTCGACGGCTTCGGCGACCAGCGCAGCTTCGACAGCGGCGTCGGCCTTGCCGGCTCCGCCACCATCCAGGGCTATGCCACCGGCCTGGTCACGGCGCAGCAGGGCGTACGGACCAGCGTGAACTCGACGCTCGATGCCAAGACGGTGACGCTGGAAAGCCTGAAATCGGCCCGGCTCGGCCGCGACGGCGTCAACATCGACGACGAGCTGCAGAAGATGTCGCTGGTGCAGAAGAGCTACGCGGCCTCGGCCTCGGTGCTCTCCTCGGTGTCGCAGATGATGGACACGCTGCTGAAGATTTAGGCGACCGGATGTGTCTGTCTGGTTTTATTTAACTATCATGCCCGGGCTTGACCCGGGCATCCAGAGACTGTCGACATCTTCTGGATTGCCGGGTCAAGCCCGGCAATGACAGGAGGGGAAAGGGCCCGTCGGGGCAGGAGGACAGCATGACGATCTCGGTCTCCACCCTCGGCCTGTCGCTGCAGATGCGGGCGCTGGTGCGCAACACCCAGGGGCAGGTTGCCGTCCTGGCCAACGAGGTCGGCACCGGCTTCCACGACGACGTCGCCGCGACGCTGGGCGGCCGGATGGCCGAGGCGGTGTCGCTGCGCGGCAGCTACGACCAGATCGATTCCTATCAGAATTCGATTTCCTCGATGCAGGCCCGCACCAAGTCGATGGCGGATGCGCTGAAGGCTGTCGACGAGGCCGCAAACAAGGTGCTGGGCGAATTGGCCGCCGGGGCCGAAGGCAGCTCCGGCAGCGCCGCCAACCTGCCGCAGAGCGCGATGTCGGCCCTGACCCGGATCGTCGGCGCGCTCAATGTCTCGATCGACGGGCGGTCGCTGTTTGCCGGGGTCGATGTCGACCAGCCGGCGCTGCGGGACCCGACCAAGGCGGCCCCCGGCGAGGCGCAATCGCCGATCGACATCATGAAGGCGCTGATCGCCGCCAATCCGCCGACCAGCCCGACCGGGGTGCAGGCGCTGACCACGGCGATCGGCAAGGCCTTCGCCTCCGATCCCTCGGTCCCCCCTGGGCAGCGCTTCGAAGGCAGCTTCTATCGCGGCACGCCGGCGACCGACGCCGCCGGCCGGCCGAACCCGCGGGTGTCCGGCCGCAGCGACGACGGCACCCAGGTCGATTACGGCATGCAGGCCAATGACCCGTCGATCCGCGGCATCCTGCAGGGCCTGACCATGATCGCCGCCGCCGACCTGACGGCGATGCCGGCGGACGCGCAGGCGGCCTATGTCAAATCGGCGATGCAGACGCTGGGGGCGGGGCTGACCGGGCTGCGCCAGGACGTGGCCAAACTCGGCGGCCAGCAGGCCGATCTCGACGCGGCCAAGACCCGGAACACGGCCCGGCTGACCCTGCTGAACGAGCGCATCGTCGGGCTGGAGCAGGTCGACCCATACACCGCCAACGCCCGGCTCGAGGTGCTGAAGCAGCAGCTGGCGGCCAGCCTGGACCTGACCAAGCAGCTGCAGGGCATGACCCTCGCGCAATTGGGCTGAAACGCGCCGGTGCGGCCGTCTGACGGCGTTTTCTGCGCGTCCGGTGCTCACGGACCCAAACGTCCGCTGCGCGCCGGTTCTCGAAACCACCGCCGGCCGACTCACACCAGCGCATTTCCAAACGACCTCTAAGGCCCCTCCTGCCGGGCCCCGGCTGCAAGTGTGCGAATGAGATTGACTCGCGATTGCAATGCCGGGAATATCCGCCGCCGATAGCCGTCCGGAAGCTGGCTGTCCGCGGCTGCGTCCAGTCTGGGTGCGGCATTCCCTTGTCGTGTCGAAGCACGGTGATTCGCCTGGATCGCCGGACCTCGGAGGAAAGCCAGTTGGACCATCGTGGCGTTTGGGGGCAGCCGGGTGTCGTCGCGGCCTTGCGGCAGCTCGCCCAGGATCGGCCCGGCGATGAGGCGATCCGGTTCGCCGGTTCCACCGGCACCGAGAGCCTGAGCTTCCGAACCCTGTGGGACCAGGTCCGCAGCTGCGCGGCGCAACTGCGGGCGGTGGCGCTGCCGGGCGACCGCGTCGTGCTGGCACTGCCCACCGGGCCGGACTTCGTCATCGGTTTCATCGGCAGCCTGGCGGCCGGGCTGGTCGCTGTGCCGGCCTTCCCGCCCGAAGGCGGCAACGCGCACCACCATTCCCGCCTGTCCGGCATCATCGACGATTGCAGCCCGGCGGTCGTGCTGGCCGATGCCGACGGCATGGATGCGGTGACGGCGCTGGTCGGCGCCATCAGGCCGTGCCGGGTGATGGCCGTGGATCGGCACGGGGCGGCGGACGATGCCGGCTTGCATCCGGTCACATCAGACATGCTGGCCTTCCTGCAATACACCTCCGGTTCGACCTCGACCCCCAAGGGCGTCATGGTCACGCACGGCAATCTGGAGGCGAACCACCACGCCATCGCCCATGCGCTCGACATGTCGGACGCCGACCGCTGCGTCTGCTGGTTGCCGCTGTACCACGACATGGGGCTCATCGGCGGGCTGCTGCTGTTCCTGCGCTACGGCCTGCCGCTCTTGATGATGTCGCCGAAGGACTTCCTGGCCAGCCCGGTGTCGTGGCTGCAGGCGGTCTCGCGGTTCCGCGCCACCATCAGCACTGGCCCGAACTTCGCCTTCCAGCTCTGCCTCGACCGGATCAGCGAGATCCGGATGCAGGGGCTCGACCTCAGCAGCTGGCGCCATGCCTGCTGCGGGGCGGAGCCGATCCGTGCCGCGACCATGCGCGCCTTCACCGATCGGTTCGCGCGCGTCGGCCTGGGCGCGACCGCGCTGTACCCCTGCTACGGCCTGGCCGAGGCGACGCTGTTCGTCACCGGCGCGGTGCAGGGCGCCGGGGCGCGCGAAATGTCGTTCTCGCCGGCCAGCCTAGCGGCGGGACGCGCGGAGCCGGAGGAAGACGGCACCCGGCTGATCGATTGCGGCGTCGGCGCGCCCGGCCATCACGTCGCCGTCGTCGATCCCGCGACCGGGGTGCTGCTGGACGAAGGCCGCGTCGGCGAGGTCTGGGTCTCCGGTCCCAGCGTCGCCAAGGGCTACTGGCAGGGCGACGACCGGGTGCAGGCGGTATTCCGCGCCCGCATTGCCGGCGGGGACGACCGCACCTACCTCCGCACCGGCGATCTCGGCTTCGTCCACCAGGGCCGGCTGTTCCCGGCCGGGCGGGTTAAGGACCTCATCATCCTGCGCGGCCAGAACGTCTACCCGCAGGATGTCGAAGTCATCATCGAGCGCGGCGTCGACAGCATTCGCAGCGGCCGGGTCATCGCCTTCGCCCATCGTGACGGCGAGGTGGAGGGCATCGGCATCGCGGTCGAGATCTCCCGGCCGACCATCCGGGCCGGGCAGTTCGACGAGATCTTCCGCAGCATCAACGCGGTGCTGGCCGCGTCCTTCCAGGAGGCCGCGGGCCTGATCGCCCTGCTGCAGCCTGGCGACCTGCCGCGCACCTCCAGCGGCAAGCTGCGCCGCTCCAGCTGCGCCGCCATGCTGGCCAGCGGTGAGTTGCAGCCGGCCGCCGTGTTCCGCCGTGGACAGGATCGTGGTGCCGAAACCGGCCGGCCGGAGACCGAGGCCGAATGGAGCCTCACAGCGATCTGGATGTCGGTGCTCGGCCTGTCCGGCGTCGGCGTGGACGACAATTTCTTCGAGATGGGCGGCCAGTCGGTCGCCGCCATCCATCTGGTCGCGCGCATCGCCGAGGCGTTCGGCGTGACCATCGATGCCCGCTTCGCCTTCCTGCACGAGACCATCCGTGCGCAGGCGGCCGCCCTGGCGGCGCTGCCTCAGGTCACAGCGGAGGATCCGGCGGCCGAGGCGGATGAAATCGCGTTGCCGCCACTGTCGCCGGAGCAGGAAGGGCTGTTCGCGGCCTGGCAACTCGACCCGAACGACGCCGCCTACCGGCTGTCCGCCGTCCTCCGCATCGATGGCGAGATCCGGGCCGATCTGCTGCGCGACGCGGTCGAGGATCTGGTGCTCCGGCACGCGGTGCTGCGCACCCGCATCGGCGACAGCTCCGGCATCCTGCATCAGATCATCGACGCAGCGCCGCACTTCGACTGGCAGGCCGAGGATCTGGCCGCTTCCGGGCAGGATCTCGCCGCGGCCCTGGCGCTGGCCGAAAACCGGCCGTTCGATCTGGCGGCGGGGCCGGTGCTGCGGGCCAGCCTGTTCTCCTGTGGCCGCCAGACTCACGCCCTGTTGCTGGCGGTGCACCACATCGCGCTCGACGGCACTTCGGCCGCGGTGCTGCTGTCGGAGCTGCTGACGGTCTACGCCGCGCGGATCGCGGATCGCGAGCCCGGCCTGGCCTTGCCCGCCCTGCGCTATGCCGATTTCGCCCGGCAGCGGGTGCGGCAGGTGCGGTCCGACGCGCTGGCG
>NZ_JBYRFX010000601.1:0-22318 GCF_057815775.1 Inquilinus sp. | reverse complement strand
TAGGGCGAATCGTTGGCGCTCTCGATCGCCTCGTCCAGATCGTCATACGGGGCGACGCCGACCACGGGGCCGAAGGTCTCGGCGTGCATCACCAGCATCTCCGGGGTGCAGTCGGCCAGCACCGTCGGCTCGTAGAAATACCCCGACGCACGATCGGCGGGGCGGCGGCCGCCGCAGCCGAGCCGGGCGCCCTTGGCCAAAGCGTCGCGCACATGCGCCTCCACCTTGGCGATGCCGGCGACGTTGGTCATCGGCCCAAGGTCCGCCGCGGGATCGGCCAGGCCGTCGCCGATGCGCAGCCGGCGCACCGCCGCGACCAGATCCTCGACGAAGCGGTCATAGAGCGGGCGATGCACATAGATGCGATTGATGGCGATGCAGACCTGGCCCATGTTGCGGAAGCCGCGCCGGGCCGCGCCCTTGACGGCGGCCGCCAGGTCGGCGCTGGGCGCCACCACCAGCGGGCAGGTGCCGCCGAGTTCCAGCGACACCGACTTGATGCCGCCCATGGTGCGGAAGATCTCCTCACCCACCGCCTGGGATCCGGTGAAGGCGATCTTGTCGATGCCGGGATGCGACACCAAGGCCTGGCCGGTGCGGCCGTCGCCGGTCACCAGATTGACCACGCCAGCCGGCACCCCGGCGGCATCAAGGCATTCGAAGATGCCGATGGCGGTCAGCGGCGTCCATTCCGAGGGCTTGACCACCAGCGTGCAGCCCGCCGCCAAGCCGGCACCCAGCTTCCAACCCACCAGCTCGGCCGGATAGTTCCAGGGCGCGATCGCCGCGGCCACGCCGATCGGCTCCTTCTCCACCAGGCTCAGATGCCCCGGCTCCTCGTTCGGCACGGTCTGGCCCAGGATGCGCACCGCCTCTTCCGCATAATAGGCGAAGGTCTTGGCCAGCTTGTCGACCTCGCCCAGCGCCTCGTTCAGCGGCTTGCCCTGCTCCGCGGTCATGGCGCGGCCGATCGCGTCGCGCCGCCGCGCCACCTGCCGGCCGATCTCGCGCAGGATTTCGGCCCGGGCGAACGGGCCCAGGTCGCGCCAGGCGGGGAAGGCCCGGCGGGCGGCGGCGACGGCCTGGTCGACATGCTCGGGGCCGGCCTGTGCCACCCGGGCGAGGACCGCCTCGGTCGCCGGGTTGACCACGTCGCGCCACTCCGTGACGCCCGCATCGGTCCAGCGGCCGTCGATATAGAAGGATTGCGGTTGGCCGGATGTCATCTCGTCTTCCTAGAAAAACTACATAGAGCGGCGGAGCCGTCAGCGGCCGGCGGACATCCGGACCCGGATGGCGTCGATCGCCACGGCGACGAAGATCATCAGGCCACCGATCATGCCGACATAGAAGGACGGGAAGCTGACCACCGCCAGCCCGGCCTGGATCACCGTCAGCAGCAGGACGCCGCCCAGCACGCCGACGACCGAACCGCGGCCGCCGAACACGCTGACCCCGCCGATGATCGGCGCGGCGATGGAGTAGAGGAGAGAGCCTTCGCCCTGGTGGGAGGTGATGGCCATCTGCCAGGACGCCAGCATGTAGCCGGCGACGCCGGCCAGCAGGCCGGACAGCGTGAAGGCGATGATCTTGACCCGGCCGACCCGGATGCCGGCCGCAGCCGCCGCCGCGGCGTTGCCGCCGACGGCATAGATGCTGCGGCCCAGCACGGTGCGGCGCAGCATGATGGCGACCGCGATCATCGCCACCACCAGGACCACGGGCATGATCGGCCAGGTGGCGATCGTCGCCTGACCGATCCAGGTGTAGGCGTCCGGCATGTCGGACAGGGTGTTGCCCTGGGTCACCGCGAGCAGCGCGCCCTGCAGGATGATCATCATCGCCAGGGTCTCGATCAGCGAGACCATACGCAGCCGGGTCACGCACAGCCCGTTGAAGGCGCCGACCGCCGCGCCGACGGCGACGCCCGCCAGCATCCCCACCCACCACGGCAGGCCGGCGCTGATGACCATGGCGCCGACGACGGAGGAGAAGCCCATGTTGGAGGAGATCGACAGGTCGATCTCCGCCACCAGCAGCGGCAGCGAGATGGCGAGCGCCAGCAGGCCCAGCACGGTCGCCTGGACCATGATGTTCTGCATGTTGTTGATGGTGAAGAAATACGGGTTGAACACCCCGAAGATCACGACCAGCCCCAGCAGCCACAGCCAGACGACGTTCTGCAGCAGCCAGCGCAGCGCCGTCGCGCCGCCGGGCCGGGTGGGGGCAACCGCCTTCGCGGTGCCGAGCGAGGAGGTTCCGTCGGTCATGGCTGTCGGATCTCTTCTTTCCGTTCGCCGCCACCACGGTCGAAGGCGGCCGCGCGCAGCCGCTCCTTGGTGATCTCGGATCCCGCCAGGGTTTCGACGATGCGACCTTCGGCGAACACGCAGACGCGGTCGACCAGCCGGACCATCTCGTCCAGATCGGTGGTGACCACCACGACGCTGGTGCCCGCGGTGGTGAGCTGGTCGATCAGCCGGTGGACGTCTTCCTTGACGCCGACATCGATCCCGCGGGTCGGCTCGTCGAGGATCAGCAGCTTCGGGTCGGTGGCGATCACCCGTCCCAGGCAGACCTTCTGCTGGTTGCCGCCGCTCAGCTGGTCGGCCAGCGTCTCCAGCCCGGGCGCCTTGATCCCCATGCGCTCGAAGAAGCCGCGGGCCGTCTTTTCTTCCCGCCCCGCATCGATCCAGCCATGCCGCGACAGGCGGCCGAGGCTGGACAGCACGATGTTGTCGCGGATCGAGCGGATGCCGACGAGGCCGTCGCGGCGCCGGTCGTCGGAGAGATAGGCGATGCCATTCGCGAAGGCCACCTTCGGGTCGGGCGGCACCGGGATGGTGCCGCTGGGCATGACGATGCGGCCCGCGCGCAGCGGCCGCAGCCCGAACAGGCCCTGGGCGCATTCCCGGGCGCCGGACCCCGGCAGCCCGGCGAAGCCCACGATCTCGCCGGGTTCGATGGCGAATTCGGCGACGTCGACGCCACGCCCGAGAAGCCCCTGGCAGCGGATGGCCCGTGCCGTCGGCGACGATTCCGGCGGGCGCCGGCGCCGATGGAACAGGGCCAGGTCGCGCCCCAGCACCATTTCGGACAGCCGGTCGGAATCGAGGTCCTGAAGCGCGCTGCTTTCGCCCGCCAGTTCCCCGTCGCGCAGGACGGAGACGGCGTCGCAGATCTCCAGGATCTCCTCATTGTAGTGCGAGATGAAGACGAAGGTGACGCCCTGCTGCCTCAGCTCATGCATGAAGTCGAACAGCTGCCGCCGGTCGCTCACCGTCAGCGAGGTGGTCGGCTCGTCCAGGATGATGACGCGGCCGCCGCTGTGTAGGGCCCGCAGGATGTTCAGCTTGCGCCGCGCCACCGCGCCCAACGTGCCGGCCGGCGCCTGGGGGGCGATGCCGGTGCCCTCCAGGATCCGTGTCGCCTCGCGGCGGAGGCGACCCCGGTCGACGAAGCCGCGCGATGCCGGCCAGCGGCCGAGCATCAGGTTCTCCTCCACGCTCAGCGGCTCGACGATCATCGGCTCCTGGGTGACCAGGAAGACGCCCGCCTCCTCCATGCTGCGGACGTCGTACCCGGCCATCGGCCTGTCCCCCAGCCAGATCTGGCCGCTGGTCGGCGCCTGCAGGCCGGCGATCAGGCTGACCAGCGTGCTCTTGCCGGCGCCGTTCTCGCCCAGGAGACCGTGGATGCTGCCGCCCCGGATCGACAGCGACACGCCTTTCAGCGCCCGGACTGCGCCGTAGGTCTTCACCAACCGCTCGGCCCGCAGGATCACCCCGGCATCCCCACCGGGCGATGCCGGCGGCGGGCCGGCGTGCGTGGCGACGGGAGTCAGGCTCACTTGTAGCGCAGCCCCCAGTCGTTGTAGGCGATATTGCCCCACATGCGCTTGTCGTCGACATTGCTGCCGTCGATGACGAAGGGCGCGATGACGATCGACGGTCCGGTGGCGGAATCGACGATCGTCGCCCGCTCCCAGTAATACTTGCTGTTCTCATAGGAGCCGAGCGGCACGGCCTCGCTCTTCAGCGAATGCTTGGCCAGCATCTCGACCGTGATCTCGGCATAGGCGATCGGATCCTGCGCGACGCAAGCGTCCATGTAGCCGTCCTTGATCCACTGATGGGCGATCGGCTCGCCGTCGATGTTGACGAAGATCACATGCCCCTGCTCGCCGACCTTCTTCCAGCGGCTCTTCTGCTGCAGCGCGGTGACGATGCCGCGCGAGGGGGTGTCGCTCGGGGCGTGGACAGCGTCCAGCTCGGGCACTTCGGACAGCGTCGCCAGCGTGACCGACTGCATCTTGTCGATGCGGCCTTCGGTCGGCCGGCTGTACAGCTTCACGTCGGGGTATTTCTGCATGGTGGCCTCGAAGCCCTCCTTGCGGAGCCGCCAGGCGACACTCTGCAGCGCGCCATAGCAGTTCAGCACGTTGCCCTTGGCCGATCCGTACCGGGCCGTGAGCAGCTTGACGATCTGCTCCGCGGCCATGACGCCGCCCTGGTGATTGTCGAAATCGACCGTGATGGCGACCTGGCCGTCCAGGGCCGGGGTGTCGATGATGCCGACCGGAATCTTCTTGGCGTTGTAGCGCTTGATGGCGCTGGCGATGGCCTGACTGTCGATCGGGTCGGAGATGATGGCCGCCGGGTTCTTCAGCAGCAGGTTCTGCCACTGCGCGAGCTGCTGGGTGTTGTCGAAATTGGCGTTGACCGCCTGGAACTCCCAGCCCTGCGCCTCGACCGCGCGCTTGACCCCTTCTTCCTGGGCCGCGAAGAAATAGTAGTCGAGGCTCTTGTTGCTGTAGGGGACGAACGGCTTCGCCTGGGCCAGCGCGCCGCTGGTGCGGGCCATGGCCAGGCCGGCGGCGGAGACGCCGGCAGCCTTCAGGAATCCTCGACGATTTGTCCGGAAAAAATCAGCCGACATTGATATCCTCCCTTGGGGACAGTAGCCCGCTCACCGTCTTGGTGGACGATTGTAGTTTATCTACGTAGTTTTTCTAGATATCGAGGCGCTGTCAAGCCCCAGGCTGCAAAACCGATGCCGACAACCCGGCGGCGGCCTTGTGGTGCCGCCGCCGGAATCCGTCAGGCAAGCTCGGCCATGGCAGAAACGTCGAAGTCCCGCAGGGCGTCCGAGTCGCCCGTGCGCACCTTCGCCGCCCAATGCGGATCGTTGAGGAGCGCACGCCCGACCGCGACCAGGTCGAACTCGTCACGCTCCATCCGCTCGATCAGCCGGTCCAGGCGCGCCGTCGGCGAGCCCTCTCCGCTGAATGCGGCCATGAAGTCTCCCGACAGCCCGACCGAGCCGACGCTGATCGTCGTGGCCCCGGTCAGCGTCTTCGCCCATCCCGCGAAATTAAGGCCGTGCTCGCCATCGATCTCGGGGAACTCCGGCTCCCAGAAGCGGCGCTGCGAGCAATGTAGCACATCCGCGCCGGCGTCGACCAATGGCCGGAGCCAGGCGGCCATCTCATCGGGCGTTTCCGCCAGACGGGCGGCGAAATCCTGCTGCTTCCATTGGCTGAGCCGGATGATGATCGGGAAGTCGGGCCCGACCGCGGCGCGCACCGCCGTGACGATCTCGGCAGCGAAGCGCGACCGCTCGCCGATGCTGGCACCGCCATAGCGGTCCCCGCGACGGTTGGTACCCGCCCAGAAATACTGGTCGATCAGATAGCCATGGGCGCCGTGCAGCTCGACCGTGTCGAAGCCGAGCCTTTTGGCCTCGGCCGCCGCCTTGGCGAAGGCCGCGATCGTGTCGGCGATCGCCGCATCGCTCATCGCGACGCCGCGTTCCACACCGGGTGCATCGAGGCCGGACGGGCTCTCGACCGGGGCGTCGGCCGCCCAGTCGGTCTGGAAGCTCTTGACCGCGCCGGTGTGCCACAGCTGGGGGCCCATCCGGCCGCCGGCGCCATGCACCTGGTCGATCACGCCCTGCCAGCCGGCAAGGGCGGCGGCGCCATGAAAAAAGGGAACGCCGGGATCATTGCGCGACGCCGGGCGATCCACCGCCGTTCCTTCGGACAGGATCAGGCCGACGCCCCCTTCGGCGCGCCGGCGATAATAGGTGGCATTGGCCGGGCCGGGCACACCGCCGGGGGCGAGGGAGCGTGTCATCGGCGCCATCACGATCCGGTTCGGCAACACGAGCGATCCCAGCTTGAGGGGACGGAACAGGACATCGGGGGAGGAGGTGACCATGCAAAGCAGCTCCATTGTCGAAGGAGCTGGATAGGTATACATCGTAAACCTAGCGTCAATTACGCACCTGAAATCGCCTAGGTATCATCGAGGAAACCATGTCCTGTGAACGCCAGCGCTTCGCAGTCGATTGCCCCAGTCGCCTGCTGTTCGATCAGATCGCGGACAAATGGTCGATGATGGTCCTCACGGTGCTCGACCCCGGGGCGATGCGCTTCAATGCGGTCAAGCGCCAGCTTGAAGGGGTGACGCAGAAGGCGCTCACCCAATGCCTGCGGCGGCTCGAGCGCAACGGACTGGTATCGCGGCGCGTGATCCCCATCTCGCCGGTCGCGGTGGAGTATGAGATCACCCCGCTCGGCCGTTCGCTGCAGCAGCCGTTCAAGGCGCTGTACGCCTGGACGCTCGAACATCTCGACGAGGTCGATGAGGCGCGTGAGATCTTCGATGCGCGCGGCCTGGCGAGTTCCGGAGGGGCCGTCCGGACATCCATCCCGACACCCTCCTGACTCTGCTGGCCGACGCCTGCCGGACCGACCCCTGACGTGGAGCACGCAGTGGATCCTGGCCGAGGCCTATGTGGCGCTCGGGCTCGAGGTCGCCGACCTGTTCGACACCATTCCGGTCCCTCCCAAACATCTCTTCGACCCGCCAAACTGGCGCGGCTTTGGCAGATGGCCTGCGGCAAGACCGGACACGACCGCTCTGCGATCTTCTCATCGGGTCTGTCCGGACCCAACCGAATGGCGGAACCGCGGCGCTCGCTTCGGCGTTCACCCGGCATCGCCGTCAGATCCTGATGGTCGATGCCGTGACAGCATTGGCACCCGCACCGGCCAACCGGTGATCCGGGCACGGAAATGCCGGCTGGTGATCCGGGCCCCGCTCCGGTCCTGACACTGCAGCCTTCGACGCCGCCTCACCGCGCATCCCCAAAAGTTTCGGAAATTGTCGCTAAAGTTCCATGCGTGCGACGAATAGCAGAATTCGCCAAGCGCATTTGGCCAACCCTACGATTAGGGAAACAATGCCTGACAAATAGAAACGATGCTGGGCAACCAGCCGGGGGTGCCTGCCAGAAATTCACCAGCGGATCTGGAAGCGAACGCCGATCAATCAGCCAGATAATTCTGGAATAGACGACTGCCAGGATGTGGGTCGGTATTGGCCATGTGCTGGGCAATGCCATCACGACATCAGCCGTTGTGCAGTAATGCTGATCGCGGCAATGGGACATAGATCCCATTATTAATTTTTTATGTCGGCGGCCAATCGGCCGGGCCGGGCGGGCCAGCCATGGCCTTCGCAGGCGGCTGTGTTGCCTGCCGGCCGACAGCCGGCGTTTCCGAGGCAAGCCGGATCGGAAAGGAGCGCGCCGTTGCGCCAGCCAAAACGTCGAAAGGAGCAAGCGCATCGATATCTGCCGCCGGGCCTGAGGCGTCCCATGCCTTAGGCAGGCACCGACCGGCCACACGGACCCGGGGATGGTTTCCCCGGCCGACCGCCATCTCATGACGAGATCCTGCCTTTGCCCATCACGGGTCAGAGGACGATGATCTTTTTAAAAAAGAAATGATGAATAAATATGAAGATTTATCACTACAAAATGCAGATGAACTCCCTATTTCCCGATATTCATGATGACTATAATAATAAAATTAAAATCGATATTAGGCATTGACCAGACTCAATTGCCCCTGATACCAATTTTGTCAGCGCAAAAAACAAATGTTTACCTTGCGCTGCTTGCCTACAATCACTTCAACACTTGGAGAATTGTCATGTCGAATCAGATGAAGATCGAAAACGAGATGACCGAAGTCGCAATCCGGCAGGTCGAGGCCGCGGCCGAAACCGCTGTTTTCGACAACCTCTCCGACGAGGAACTCGAGGCCCGCATCAGCAAAGAGCATTGCAACAATTGGGGCGGCTGCGGCGCGAACGCCTACTGCTGATGACCTGAAGCGGCTGGCAGCACACCTCAATCCGTTGGGGTGTGCTGCCACCCGCCGCTGCGGGCAAAGTGTCCGGAAATACTCCATCCAATCCGGTCGAAGACTTCCGCCTTCGTCCAATGATTCTGCATATCCAATCATCAATGGATGTCACAGCAATGGGGACACCGCGCCAACTCAATGCCCCCTTTCTGCTTGAGCTTTTGAGCGGACAGTTGGGTGACATCTACCCCCGCTACGCCAACCTCCGGCGAATGGGCGCCATGCTGCGGGACGCGAGCGGAATCATCGTCGTGACGCGGCATCGCGAAGTCGCGCAGATCATCGCCGACCCCGCCTTCGCGTTCGTCGGCCCGCAGACCTTCCCGGCCGCAGGGACCGAACAGCGGGCACGGCTGGATGCGTCCGGCTTTTTCGATCTTCTGATGTTCCGCAGCGGGAGCGAGCATCGACAGGCCCGGCGAGTCCTGTCGGAATTGTTTTCCTTCAATCGGATCGGCCGCATCCGCAGCGCCGTCGAGGAGATGGCGACGGGCCTGGCACGGCAGCTGGACGGCAGCCTCGCCTTCGATTTCATCCCAGCCGTCGCGTCCACGTTGCCTGCCAGGATGCTCGTCGAGCTGATCGGATTGCAGGCGGCCGAAATTTCGACGCTCGTCGCCAGGTCCCGCGCAATGACCGGGTTGATCACGGCCATGCCCCTGGCCGGCGACGCCCTCTCCGACAGCATTGCGGCGTTCGAGACCCTCTGCGCCTGGCTGGATCTGCGCCTCACCGATCCGGCGCGCGGCGGCCTCCATCCCTTCAGCGACCAGCTGCGGGCCTTGTCCACGGAGGCGCGGCAATCGATCGTCGCCGATCTGCTCGTGCTGCTCGTGACCGGCTACGACACATCGAGGGCGATGCTCGGCAACGCCGCCGCGGCCCTGATCGCGCATCCCGAGGCCGCCGGGCAGCTGGCGGCAGAGCCCGCCCTGACGCCCCGCGCGGTCGAGGAATTGATCCGCTACGACACGGTCGGGCAGATCGTCTTCCGCCATGCGATCGAGGACACGTCCGTCGGCGAACATCCCGTCGCCCGCGGCGAGATGCTGGCGCTGCTGATCGGGTCGGCCAATCGCGACGAGGCGGCGTTCGATCATCCCGACCGGCTGGATTTCGCCCGCAGCAAGGGACGTCCCCTGTCGTTCGGGATCGGGCCACATGCCTGCATCGGCGCCGCGGTCGCGAAGATCCAGCTGGCCGCGTTCCTGAATGCCTTCGCGCCCTGTCTTTCCCGTGCCGTGGCCGACGGCCCGCTGCCGAGGGCGCGGCAGCACGGGCTGGTGCGCGGCCATGACAGCCTGGTTCTGCGCATGTCCGCCCGTGCGGCGTAGAGGAGATGCGGGGACGGCGCCCAGGCCTTCCCGTGATGCCGGGTCTTCACCCATCGGCGATAGAGGATGATACCAGAATGCCGGATATCGCACTCCCACCCACACCCGCACCCGCTCAGGCCTGGCTCTCCAACCATGCTAGGTGCGGCGAAGCCGAAGCCTTCGCCGCCATCGACCGCTTTGCCCCGACACCGTCGCAGGCCGGCCTGCTCAAAACGATCCTGCAAAGCACGCTGGATCGCGGCGGCATGGATGGGGGTGTCTGCCGTATGGCCCTCCAGCTTCCAGTTCTGGTCCATTTCGGCATCCGCGGCACACCCGATGCCGCCGTCCATCAGCTGGCCGCCGCGCTGACGCTGCTCGAGGCGGGGATCTATACGCTCGATCACATCATGGACATGGAGGTCGAGGGGGCGCTGGCCGAGCTGCCGCGGGGAGCGCTGCTGCTCGGGGCCGTCTGCCTGATCTCCCACCTGCCGAACCAAGTCCTGCTGGCGTTGCCCCTGGACCCGGCGGTGACCGCCGCCCTCGCCCGCCAACTGGCCGACGGTCTTGCCAGAATCGGCGCCGGCCAGCTGGAAGACATCGCGGCCTCCACCCTGGGAATCACCTCCAGCGACGCGGTCGAGCACGCCGTCATCATGAAGACCGGCGAGCGGCGCGCGCTGTTCACCACCATGGCGGCGACACTGGCAGGCGGCACCCCGGCGCAGGTCGAGGCCTATGCCGATTTCGGTCGCGCGCTCGGCATCGCCCGCCAGCTCCGGTCCGATCTCGTGGATCTCTTCGGCCAGCAGCCCAGCCGCGACCTGGCGTCCCGGGTGCTGACCCTGCCGCTTATCCTCTATCTCGAACGAGAAGACCGGGGCGGCGTGGAGGACATGCGGCGGCTGCTGGACTGTGCCGGCCAGCGACAGGATGTGCAGCGCCAGGTCTGCGATCGTTTGCGCGACTCCGGCATCATGCGCCAGGTGCTCATCCGGATCGAACACCAGTGCCGGACAGCGCTGGACAGGCTCGACCTGGTGCAGCCGGTCCAGCAGGCCGGCGCCCTGCTGCGTGACCTCGCGCTCTCCGCCTCCGTCGCGACCGCGCGATGACGGCGGGACCCGGCACGGACAGTGTCGCAGGACGCAGCCGCACGATCACGATCGTCGGGGGCGGCCAGGCGGGGCTGATGCTGGCCATCGGGCTGCGCCGGGCCGGCCACGCGGTGCGGCTGGTGCAGGACCGGCCGGCCGCCGCCATCGCCGGCGGGCGGGTGCTGTCGAGCCAATGCATGTTCGCGACGGCCCTGGCTGAGGAACGGGCGCTCGGCCTCGACCTCTGGTCCGGCGAGGCGCCGCAGATCGACGGCATCCGCATTCAGGCCCTGGCGCCGCCCGGCGCGCCTGGCCCGGGACTATCGTTCACAGGCCGGCTTCGAGCCCCTGCCGTCTCGGTCGACCAGCGCCTGAAGTTCCCGGCATGGCTGGACCTGTTCGAAAGGATCGGCGGCACGATCGAGATCGCCACCGCCGACATCGACCTGCTCGAGCGCTGCGCCAGGGACAGCGAACTCGTCGTCGTGACCGCCGGCAAGGGTCCGCTGTCCGGACTGTTTCCGCTGAATGCACGATGGTCGCCCTTCACCCAGCCGATGCGGGCCCTGGCGATGGTCTATCTGCGCGGCGGCGATGCGCCGGAGGGCCCGGCCTGCGTCACCTCGACGGGGGTGCCCGGGGCGGGCGGCATCATGCGCTTCCCGGCCCTCACCCATGGCGGGCCATGCGAGATCCTGTTGTTCGAGGCCGTGATCGGCGGCCCGCTCGACATCGGCCGTCCCGGCATGACCGCCGATGAGCAATGGACGGCCATGCATTCGGCAATGGCCCAGGTGCTGCCCCGGGAAGCCGAACGGCTGGCGGCGGGCCGGCCGACGGATGGCCAGGCCGGACTGGCCGGGCGCATCACCCCGGCCGTGCGTCATGCGGTCGGCCGCCTGCCCTCCGATCGTCGCATCCTCGGCCTCGGTGACGCCGTCGTCCTTAACGACCCTCTGGTCGGCCAGGGGGCGAACAACGCGGCCAGGATGGCGGCCCTCGCCCTCCAGGCGATCCAGCGCCACGGCTCCCGGCCATTCGACGAGACCTGGGCGGAGGATCTGGCCGCCGCGGTCTGGAGGCGCGTGCGGGCCGCGACGATCTGGACCAATATGAACCTGCAGCCGCCATCGTCGCATGTGATGGATGTCTTGCGGCGGGCGACGGCTGACCAGGTCCTGGCCGACCGCTATGCCCAGGGCTTCGACGAGCCGTCGACGATCCTGCCCCTGTTGCTCGACCGGGAGGCGGCATGACCGCGATCCCGGACGAGGTCCTTCTCACCGCCTCGCCGCTGCGGGCTCCGGGCACGGAACTGCACTGGCGCCATGACGGCAGCCGCCGCAGCCCGATTCTCAAGAACCGCAGGCAGGGCCGCTATCATCGGCTGTCATCGGGCAGCGCCTGGATCTGGTCGCTGTGCGACGGCCGGCGCAGCGTCGCCGCGATCGCCGAGCACATCGCAGCCCGCGGCGGTCCGCCGGACACGGCGAAAATCGTCGCCTCCGTGCGCCGGCTGGCGGCGGACGGGCTGGTGGAGGGCGTGGAGATCGCGCCGCCGCCGCGCACCGTGGACGAGCACGGCTTCGCCGCGGCCTGCCGCCGCCTTCTGACATGGCGCGTCGCGTTCCCGCGGGCCGACGCGTCGCTGGCCTGGCTCTACCGCCATGCCGGCTTCATCGCCTTCACCCGTGCGGTCCGGGGGCTGCTCCTCGCCCTCATCGCCCTCGGCCTGGTCGCCTTCGTGGCGATGTGGCAATCCCAGCCCAATCCGTTCGCCACCCTGTCGGGCCGGTGGGTGTGGTTCCTGCCCGTGTTCTTCTATGGCTGCATGCTGCTGCACGAGATGGGCCACGCCATGGCGACCAAGCATTTCGGGCGCGAGGTCATCGGCGTCGGCTTCGGCTGGTTCTGGATCGGCCCGTTCTTCTTCGTCGACACCTCCGACATGTGGCTGGCCGGCAGGCGCGAGCGGATCCTGGTGAGCCTCGCTGGGGCGATCTCGGACCTCGTCATGGCCGGCGCCTGCATGGTCGTCGCCCTGGTCGCCGCCCCGCCAGTCTCGGCGATGGCCTTCGCCATGGCGGCGGCCCTGTACCTCATCGTGCTGGGCAACATGTCGCCCCTGCTCGAATACGATGGCTATTACGCGCTCGCCGACCTTCTCGACCGGCCGAACCTGCGCCGCCAATCCCTGGGCCATCTCTTCGGGATCCTGCGCCAGCGCCCGATCCCGTGGCGCGACGTCGGGCGGGACAGGGTCGCCTCAACCTACGCCATCGGGTCACTGATCTACATGGTGGTCCTTCTGACGATGAACGCCTGGTTCAACCACGCTTTCTTCAGCGGCCTGTTCCAGGGCGAGTCGGGCTGGTGGCCGGGCATCCTGGCCTGGGGGATCACCCTGGGCCTGCTCTCGATCTTCCTGGTCGGTCTGGTCGGCGACATCCTGCGCCTCGCACGGCCGCCACAGACGCCCGACAAGGGAAAGTGAGCTCATGGTCACCCCGCAATTCGATGCCGTCGACGCGACCGATCCAGCCGCCGCGGCCGCCTTTCTGGATCTGGCGCTGTCCTTGCCGTCGGTCGAGCACTGGAAGCGCTTCAGCCACGATCTGCTCGCAATTGCCGATGGCGACCGGGTCCTGGACATCGGCTGCGGCACCGGATCCGATGCCATGGCCCTGGCGCGCCGGGTCGGGGCCGGCGGGCAGGTGGTCGGCGTCGATCTCAGCCACGCCCTGGTGGCGATCGCCCAGGCCCGGGCCGCGCCGCTGGGCCTGCCGGTCACGTTCCGGCAGGCCGACATCCACGACCTGCCCTTCGTCGACGGTGCCTTCGACTGCACCCGGATCGACCGGCTGCTGCACTTCCTGCCGGATCCCGGCAAGGCCCTGCGGGAAGCGGCCCGGGTCACCGCCCCCGGCGGCCGGATAGTGGTCACCGAACCCGACTGGACCAGCCTGACCGTTGCCGGCGCCGATCCCGACCTGGCGGCCGTGATGCTGACGTCAGGCACCGAGCAGGCAGCCCCGGGCGCCCGGATCGGATCTGTCCTGCCCCGGCTCCTGGCCCAGGCCGGGTTGCAGCCGACCGGGCATCATGCCTCGATGCTGGATCTCCGGGACTATGCCACCGCCGCCACGCTGTTCGGCCTGGAAGCCCTTGCCGCCCGCGCCGTCGGTACCGGCCGGGTCGAGGCCAAGACGGCGGTCCGGTGGCTGCGATCCCTGCAGCAGGCGTCAGCCCGCGGAACCTTCCGCTGCACCCTGGCCGGCGTCATCGCCGCCGCTTCACGCCCGGCAAATGGCCCTTAGCCTTAGGGACGGCGCTTCACCCTCCGCACCCATGCAATGGGGACGGTCCATGGATACGATGGTTTCCGATCACGAACGCAGCGTCATCGACTTTTACAAAGACAGGACGGATGAGTTCTATCTGAAGAGATGGGACAGCGAGGATATTCATTTCGGAGCCTTCCTCCCGGGCGAGACCATCGACATCGCGCACTATGCCGCCGGCGATCAGGAGGTTCTGCGGCGCGGCATCCGGAGAATGACGGAACTCATCACGGCCCCTGCCGACATCCGCTCGACCGATTTCGTCGTCGATGCCGGCTGCGGGGTCGGCGGGACGGCCCTGTATCTGGCAAGAACCTATGGCTGCAAGGTGCTGGGACTCAATATATCCCGCCATCAGATCGATATCGCCCGGACCAAGGCGGCGGAAGCGGGTCTCGACCATCTCATCCGCTTCGACTACGCCGACTGTTCGAAGCGGCTGCCGGTGGCAGATGACTCCGCGGACGTCATCGTCAACATTGAAAGCGCCTGCCACTACAGCAATCGAGAGTCCTTTGTCGGCGAATGCGCGCGAATTCTGCGCGAGAACGGCAGAATCGTCGCCCAGGACCTGATTTCGAAGGATGGGTTCGATCGGAGCGAGATGATATCGGCGGCCTGCAAGGCATGGGCCATGCATTTCCCGCTCGAGACACAGATGTCGTATCGCAGCCTTCTGGAGAAGCATGGATTTGTCGTCGGTGAGCTCAGCGAAATCGAAGGCTTCATGCCGACCGTCGATCTCATGCATCAAAGCGCAGTCTATTTCCGGAACGCCCTGGCGGCGGGGGCCAGGCTGACGGAGGATGAAATGCTGTGGTTGCAGCAATTCGAGACGATGGCAGGCGCATCCTATGCCGGCCATCTGACCCTGCTGCAGTATTCCGCCGTTCGCGCCGCAGCGGCATAGGCATCATGGGATCCGGGGCCGCCTCTCCACGCATCCCGCCGGGAATCGCCGCCGAACTCGTCGACCCGTCGGCCTATGCCGACGGGCGCGTCCAGGACCGCTACCGATGGCTGCGGACCCACATGCCGCTGGGCGTGGCCGAGCGCGACGGCTTCGACCCGTTCTGGGTCGTGACGCGCCATGCGGATATTCTCGCCGTCAGTTCCCAGAACCAGGTCTTCCACAGCGGTGACCGCCCCACGGCCCTGAGCGGCCGCGTCTTCAGCGACGGCTTGCAGCGTCTCAACGGCGGCAGCCCACACCTGATCCGTTCGCTGATCGAGATGGACACGCCGGACCACACGAAGTACCGGGCGCTCACCCAGGCCTGGTTCAAGCCGGCCAATCTGCAGCGCGTCGAAGCCCAGACCCGGGATGTCGCGCGCGCCGCGGTCGATGCCCTGGCCGCGCATGGCGGGCGCTGCGATGCCGTGACCGCCCTGTCGGAAGGCTATCCGCTGCGCATCATCATGCGGATCCTGGGCCTGCCCGATGACGACGAACCATTGATCCTGCGCCTGACCCGGCAGATGTTCGGCGCCTCGGATCCGGAGACCGCACGCCCGTTCGACCCGAGCGACGCGGCGCGATATCCCCTGGGGCCCCTCCCCGCCGTGATCGCGGATTTCGCCCGCTATTTCCGCGCGGTCCGTGCGGACCGCCAGGCCCATCCGCGCGACGATCTGGCGACCGTGATCGCCTGCGCGCAGATCGATGGCGAGCCGATCCCGGATCTGGAGGCGATGAGCTATTACACGATCTTCGCCACGGCAGGCCACCACACGGCATCGTTCGCGATCGCCGGGGCTCTCCAGGCGCTGGCGGAGAGTCCCGACGATCTTGCCCGGGTCAGGGCGGACATGTCGCTGATCCCCGATCTGGTCAACGAGGCGTTGCGCTGGACGACGCCCGCCAAGACGTTCATGCGCTCCGCCACCATCGATACCCAGCTCGGCGGCCATGCCATCGCCCGGGGCGACTGGCTGATGCTGTGCTACGCCTCCGGCAACCGCGACGAGGCTGTCTTCGAGGCCCCCGACCGCTTCAGGCTGGATCGCAGGCCCAACCGGCATCTGTCCTTCGGCTATGGCCCCCATATGTGCCTGGGCCAGCACCTGGCGAAGCTGGAAATGCGCATCCTGTTCGAGGAACTGCTCCCCCGCCTCGCGTCGGTCGAGCCCGATGGCAGGGCGGAGCTGCTGCAATCCTGGTTCGTCAATGGCCTGAAATCCCTGCCTCTGCGCTTCACCCTCACCCCTTGAATGGGAACGCCCATGGCCTTCCGCAGCGCCGTCTTCGCTACCGGTCTCGCCGCGCTCCTCGCCGGCCCTGCCGCCTTCGCCGCCGATGGCGGGATCAAGGGGTTCTGGCGCACCGGCGACGGCCTCTCGGTGATCGAGATCACCGACTGCACCACCGGCATCTGCGGCCGTGTCGCGGCCATGCCGCCCGACGCCAACGCCACCGACCTGAACAATCCGGATGACAGCAAGCACAGCCGTGCCCTGTGCAAGCTGGCGATCCTGTACGACCTCACCCAGACCTCCGGCACGGCGTGGGAGCACGGCAAGATCTACGACGCGAGGAGCGGCAACACCTATGGCGCCGACATGAAGCTGACCGGCCCTGATACGCTCGACCTGCGCGGCTATGTGGACACGCCCATGCTCGGCCGCACTGACACCTGGACGCGGCAGCAGCCGGGCAGCTTCAAGCCCTGCGGGTGACCTGAGCGATCGTGGTTTCGGCCCCTCAGATGCTGGGGACCAGCCCGCCATCGATGCGGATGACGCTGCCGGTGATGTAGGCGGCCCGCGCGCTGGCCAGGAACGCCACCGCATCGGCGTATTCCTGCGGGTCGCCATACCGTCCGACCGGGATCGAAGCCGTGCTTTCGGCGGCGACATCCGCCACGCTGCGGCCCTCGCGCTTGGCCTTCTGCTCATCCAGGAAGGCAATGCGCGGCGTGGCGATGCGGCCGGGCAGGATGATGTTCGCCGTGATGCCGTCGCGCCCGACCTCCCGGGCCAGGGTCTTCGACCAGCCGAGCAGCGACGACCTCAGCGTGTTCGACAGGCCGAGATTGGGGATCGGCGCCACCACGCCCGACGAGGTCGAGGTGATGATGCGTCCCCATTTCGCCGCCCTCATCGCGGGCAGCACACGATCGGTAATGGCGATCACCGGCAGGACCATGGAGCCGAAGAAGCGCTGCCAGGTCGCGGCGTCCTGGCCGGCGACCGGCGTCGGCGCCGGCCCGCCCGTGTTGTTCACCAGCACGTCCACCGGGCCGAACCGGCTTTCGATCGCCTTGAGATGGCCGTCGATCAGCCCGAGGTCGGCTAGGTCCCATTCCAGCACCATCGCCGTCGCCCCGGCGGCGGTGATGGCGTCGGCGGTCGCCTGCGCCGCATCACGGTCGAGATCGGCGACCGCGACCTTCGCCCCCTCGCCCGCCAGCGTCCGGGCGATGGCGCCGCCGAGCCCGCCGCCGGCGCCGAACACCAGGGCGGTCTTGCCGTTCAGTCCGAGATCCATGGAATCCACCTTGCTCCGTCAACCGGCCGGCAGGCCGGGATTGGTTGAGAATTTGCGGCTCAGCCCGCCATCCAGCCGCCATCGACCATCAGGTTGGTGCCGGTGATGTAGGTCGCCATGTCGCTGGCCAGGAACAGCGCCGCGCCGGCGACGTCGTCCGGCGTCCCGAGCCGGGGCCAGGGCGTCCGGCCGCGGGAATAGTCGAGCGCGTCGGGGTCATTGGCGATGCCGGGCTTGCCGGTGATGATCTTGCCCGGCGCGATCGCGTTGCAGACGATCAAATCCGCCGCATCGTCGACCGCGACCTGGCGGGTCATCTGCACGATGCCGCCATTGCTGACGGAATAGGGCAGGTCGCCCGGGCAGGCGATCATGCCATGCTGCGAGGAGATGTTGATGATGCGGCCGCGTACGTTCCGGACCGGGTCCTGGCCGCGCATCTGCATCACCGCCCGCTTCGAGCACAGGAAGAAACCGGTGAGGTTGACGCCGATCACCCGGTTCCACTGCTCGATCGACGTCTCCAGCAGGTTGGTCGAGGTGTAGATCGCGGCGTTGTTGACGATCACGTCCAGCCGCCCGAACCGCTGCACCGTGGCGGCGACCAGGGCATCGACCGCATCCCAGTCCGAGATGTCGGTCGGCACAGGCATCGCCGTGCCCCCGGCCGCTTCGATCAGCGCCAGCGTGGTCTCGCCGCCCTCAATGGGGGCTTCGGTCAGGTCGGCCAGGACGACGGCCGCCCCTTCCGCGGCATAGCGCAGGGCAATGGCGCGGCCGAGGCCGGAGCTGGCGCCGGTCACGATGGCGACCTTGGATTGCAGCAAGGACATCGGATTTCCCCTCAGGCTTCGCGGCTGACGACAACGCCGCCGCCGGCGGCCGTGAGCCGGCCGTCGCGCATGATCTCCCGCCCCCGCAGGAACACTCGGGTGAGCCGGGCCGTCGCCTGCCAGCCGTCGAACGGCGTGTAGCCGGCGCGCGAGGCCTGGCCGGCATCGGCGATGACACTGGTCTGGCGCGGATCGATAACCAGGATGTCCGCGTCATGGCCGGGTGCGACCGCGCCCTTGCGCCGGCTGAGGCCGAAGCGCTGCGCCGGGTTGCGGGCGCACAGGCGCACCACATCGCACAGGCCGATGACACCGTCATCGACCAGCGTCAGCATGACAGGCAGCAGCGTCTGCAGCCCCGGCATGCCGCCCGGAATGTCGGCGAAGGCAGGATAGGCGGCCGCCTTTTCGGCGGCGCTGTGCGGGGCGTGATCGGTGGCGACGATGTCGATCGACCCGTCCCGCAGGGCGGCGCGCAGGGCATCGACATCATCCCGGCCGCGCAGCGGCGGCGACCCTTTCAGCCTGGCGCCCTGCGTCTCGTAGTCGGCGGCGGTGAAGACCAGGTTCTGCGGCGTGGTTTCCACCGTCGCATCGGCCAGATCGCGCAGGCGCCACCAGGTGGCCAAGCCGAGGGCGGAGTTGACCTGCCGGACATGGATGCGCGCCCCGGTCGACGCCGCGGCCAGCACCGCCCGGGCCACGCCGCCGGCTTCTGCCAAGGGCGGCCGGCTGGCCAGGAAGGCGGCGA
Source organism: Inquilinus sp. (assembly GCF_057815775.1). Classification (NCBI taxonomy): domain Bacteria; kingdom Pseudomonadati; phylum Pseudomonadota; class Alphaproteobacteria; order Rhodospirillales; family Rhodospirillaceae; genus Inquilinus; species Inquilinus sp. The sequence goes on along the minus strand of NZ_JBYRFX010000601.1, from coordinate 3,272 downwards.
TGTCCCCGCCCCTGTCCCGCGCTGCGCTGCCCAGCAGGATCGATTGGTCGCCCGGCGACACGCCGACCAGCGTGTCCAGGCCGGCAAAGCGCTGCAGCACCTGGGCCACGGCATCCATGGTCGGGAACAGGAACGCGTCCGGGACATCGGCGATGAAGAGCTCGAACGAGACCGGTGCCAGCGCCCGCAGATCTTCGAGCCCACTGAAATCATGACCGAGGACGACCTGGAAGCCGACATCGACATGGATGCGGCCGGCGGCCAGCGCCGCCTTGGCCGCGAGCTGCGTTGCCGTCGCCGTCCAGGGATCGTCGGTCGGCATATCCAGGACGGTCGTGACTCCGCCGAGCGCGGCCGCCCGGGTGCCGCTGTCGAAATCCTCCTTCCAGGTCAGACCGGGTTCGCGCAGATGGGCATGGGCGTCGACCAGGCCGGGCAGCAGATAGCTGCCGCTCGCATCGATCCTCTCCCGCGCCGTGGCGGCCCCGCCCGGCGGCAGCAGGGCGGCGATGCGGCCGCCGGCGATCGCCACCTCGGCCCGCACCTCGCCATCGGCGTCGACCACGGTGCCGCCGGTGATCAGCGTGTCGAAATTCATGAGCCCTCCCCCCGCACCGCCGTCAGCCCAGGCCCGGAAGCCGCGGCTCCTCATGGGTCACCACCTCGATCAGCGCGGCTTGACCGTCGGCGACCCGCGCCAGCCCGCGCAGCAGCGCCGGGCGCAGGGCGCGCGGGTCGGTGACGCATTCGCCGTAGCCGCCCAGCGCCTGGCCGATCGGCGCATAGCCGCCGGACATCCGGTTGGCGCCGTATTTCGTCGTCGCCACTGGCATGCTGGCGGCGTATCCGCCCATCACCCCGTTGCGCAGGACGATGGTCAGGATCGGCAGGTTGCAGCGGATCGCCGTCTCGAAATCGATGCCGACCATGCCGAAGGCCGCCTCGCCCATCAGGTTGACGACGGTGGCATCGGGCCGGGCCAGCTTGGCGCCAAGGGCGAAGCCGAGGCCGCTGCCCAGCTGGGTGGTCTTGCCCCAGCCGATATAGCCGCCCGGCACCGTGGCCTCGTAGAACGGGCTGAACTGGTCGCGCGGGTTGCCGGCATCATGGGTGACGATCGTCTTGGCCGGATCGACGGCCTGCATGACCTCCCACACCACGCGATAGGGTGAGATCGGCGCCGTGTCCGCGGTCAGCAGCGGCATCCATCGGTCCATGAACGCAGCCCGCAGCCGGCGGATCGCGTCGGCGAGGCCCGGGCGTTCGGGCAGCGCAGGCCGCAGGTCCCGAACCTGGGCGATGATCTGCCGCAAGGCCGACCTGACATCGCCGACCACGCCCTGGGCGACGGGATAATCCTTGCCGATGTCGGCCTCATCCAACGTCACCTGCAGCAGCGTCTTGCCAGGCGGGATCGGCAGGATGTAGTGCGACCGCGTCAGGCTGGTGCCCAGCGCCAGGATGACGTCGGCCTCTGCCATGAAGTGATCGACCGTCGCCGGCCGCGCCCGCCCGGCGGTGCCAAGCGCCAGCGGATGGTTTTCGGGAAAGCCGCTCTTGCCGTTCGGTGTCGTCATCACCGGGATGCGGAACAGCTCGGCGAACGCCACCAGCTCCTGGGTTGCCCTGGCCGCCAGCACACCCTGCCCGGCCAGCACCACCGGGGCCTTCGCCGCCAGCAGCCGGCCGACCAGCTCCGCGATCTCGCCTGCATCCGCCTGCGGCACGCTGCGGCGCGGCCGCTGGTATTCCGACGCCGGATGAAGCGTTTCGGCCAGCAGGTCGACAGGCAGTTCCAGCAGCACCGGTGCCGGCCGGCCGTTGCGCACCCGCGAGATCGCCGCATGCATCAGCTTCGGCAGATCCTCCACCCGCGCCGCCGCCTCGCACCATTTGGTGACGTGGCGGAAGTTGCGCTGCGCCTCGAAATTCGGTGTCACCGCTTCCGCCCCGCGGGGATAGCCAGTCGGCAGGAACAGGATCGGCGCGCGGTCGTTGAAGGCCTGCGCGATGCCACCGAACGCGCTTTCCGCCCCCGGCCCGTATTGCACGGTGACGACGGCGAGGTCGTCCCCGGCCGAGGCCCGGGCGTAGCCTTCCGCGACATTGACCGCGACCCGCTGGGTGCGGGTGATGACAGGCGGGATGTCCAGCGCCGCCGCGGCGTCGAACAGCTCGCTGTGCGGAAAGCCGATGATGTGCTTCACCCCCTCATGCTTGAGGATCGATGCGACGACCTGCGCACCGCTCATGGGCTTGCCCCACATGGTGTGTGGTTCCTTCGAAGCTTGCTGCGGTCCTTGCCGTCCCGCGGGAATGGCGTCGGCCCGGGCGGTCAGGCCCCGGCCTGGGTTGCGATCCAGTGCCGGGCGATGTCCTCGCGGCGCATGAAGCCCGCGCCCGGCGTGCGCTGCACATGGTCGATCACGTCACGCAGGCCCGAGGCGCGATTGGGCTGCCCGGTCCAGCGGGCATGCACCCCGATCGTCAGCATCCGGCCGCCCGTCTCCTCCGCCTCGGCCAGCAGGTAATCGATGGCGGAGCGACAATCCTCGGCGAAGTCGCGCGGGTTGGAATAGCCGGGCGCGATCAGGTAGCGGGTGTCGTTCAGCGTCTTGGAATAGGGCACGACCAGGATCCGGCTGCCGTCATGGTCCAGAAAATACGGCAGGTCGTCGTTGCAGGCGTCGGAGGTGTAGAGGAACCCGCCCTCGCGCACGATCAGGTCGCGGGTGTTGACGCTGGGGAAGGACCGGCTGTTCCAGCCGGGCGGCCGGCTGCCCGTCAGCTTCGTGTACAGCCCCAGGGCCTCGTGCAGCTGCCGTTCCTCCTCCGCACGATCCATGGTCGAGAACTCGGTCCAGCGCAGGCCGTGGCCGAGCAGGTCGTGGCCGCGCGCCTTCATCCAGTCGACAACGGCCGGGTTGCGCTCCAGCGCCACGGCACAGGCCGAGACGGTGACCGGAATGCCGGTACGATCGAACAGCCGCGCCAGGCGCCAGACGCCGGCCCGGCTGCCATATTCGAAATGCGTCTCCGTGCCGAGATCGCGCACCGGCGGGCTGCTGGGCAGGTTGTATTCGCCCCAATTGTCATTGCGACCGTCATCCAGCCAGGAATATTCCGCGCCTTCCTCATAGTTGAGGACCAGGTTGATCGCGACCTTCACGCCGCCCGGCCAGGTCACCCTGGGCGGGTTGGGGCCGTAGCCGACGAAGTCGCGCGGCTGATGCTCGGTCAGCGGCTGGCGGACACCGTTCTCCATCATCGCG
>NZ_JBYRFX010000600.1:0-3236 GCF_057815775.1 Inquilinus sp. | reverse complement strand
TGTGCAGCACCTTCAAGTTCCTAGCTGCCGCTTTTGTCCTCGCCCGGGTCGATCGCAAGGAGGAAAGCCTCGCCCGCCGGATCGTCTATGCCAAGGGTGACCTGGTTCCGTATTCCCCGGTTACCGAGAAGCATGTCGGCGGAGACGGCCTGACCGTCGGGGAAATCTGTGAAGCCGCGATGACCCTGAGTGACAATACGGCGGGGAACCTGCTGCTCGGCAGCTTTGGTGGGCCGGCGGGGCTGACGGCCCATATGCGCTCGCTCGGGGACCGGGTCACACGGCTCGACCGATGGGAGACGGCGCTCAACGAGGCGAGGCCCGGCGATCCGCGCGACACCACCACGCCGGCCGCGATGACCGGGATCCTGCGCCAGACCGTTTGCGGGACCGCGCTCTCCGCCGCGTCGCGCGAGCAGCTGACGACGTGGCTTGTCACCAACAGGACCGGGGACAAGCGGTTGCGGGCCGGCGTCCCGAAAGGCTGGCGGGTCGGGGACAAGACCGGCTCCGGCGAGAACAACACGACGAACGACATCGCCGTCATCTGGCCGCCCGGGCGCGCGCCGATCATCGTCGCAGCCTATTACGTCGAAGCTCGTGTACCCGATAACGAGCGGAATGCGGCCTTGTCAGAGGTCGGGCGGCTCGCGGCGGCGGCCTGATCCCGACGCGCCTTTGTGTTGATAAAGCCGCCCTCAGTCGCCAGCACCGCTTCCAGTGGCTCGGCTACGCCGCATAGCGGCGGCGCCCATTCGGGCCTCGGCTGGCTGTGCCGGACGCAGGTCAGGACCAAGGAGGCCAACTCGCTTCCAAAACCCGGACCCAGTTCAGGGGCGCAAGTCACCCTTCCGTATTGCCCCCCTGCCCGCCAGAGGTAATGCAGCACGCCGTTGATCCGCAGGAACACCTCATCGAGGTGCCAGGTGTCGCCCAGCTTCGGCCGCCGCCGGCGCAGCTTGCGGGCGAAGTCGGCCCCGAACCGGAGGCACCACTGGCGGATGCTCTCGTGCGTGACGTCGATGCCGCGCTCGGCCAGGATCAGTTCCATATCCTGATCGCCGCGCCGGGCGGACCACCTCTCCGCTGCCCACGGAGGATGACGACCGCCGCTCGGCCCACTTCGCCAGCGGGCCAGCCGCATGGGACCGGATCGCAGGCCATCACATTTCCCAGATATCCACGCCGCGCCCTGCACCGGTGATAGGCTGATCCGGCGTGGGCCCGCGCGAGCCGGACCAGCAGGCGATGCCGCCGGGAGGATGCCGGGTCGTGAACCATGCGGCGCATCGGGAGGTTGTCCATGGACACAGTGTTTCGCGCCGCGGCGGATGCTGCTCCTGTCATCACGATCGGAGCCAACTTCCAGGGGGCCACCACCAGCCTCTTCGGCGCGGTCCCGCCTGACACAAACGGAGCGGTCGGTCCCGACCACTTCGTCGAACTGCTCAACAGCGTATACCGCGTCTACGACAAATCCGGCGAGGTGCTCCAGCAGTTGAGCCTGTTCGAATTCTGGTCCTCGGCGGGCCTGTCGCAGACGTCTCCCTTCGATCCGCGCGTGCTGTACGACCCCGAGGACCAACGCTGGTTCGCCACATCGGCCGACAAGCAGGTTCCGCCGAGTAACATCCTGCTGGCGGTCTCCAATACATCGGACCCGACCGAGGGCTGGCAGGCGGTAGCCATCCCGGGCGATTCGGAACGCTGGTTCGATTTCCCGACGCTCGGCTTCAATGCGGAGGGCGTCTTCCTGGCGGCGCACTTCATCGACAGCAACCCGAAGCCCGACGCGCCGGGAGGTCCGAACATCGCGATCGCCGTGGTTCCGAAATCGGATCTGCTGGCGGAGAGCCCCAGCGCGGCCAACGCGACCGTATTCACCACCTTCTCCAACACGACCGGCGCGACCCTGCAGCCTGCCGTGGCGCCACAGTCATCCGGCGCGGAGTCCCTCCTCTCCATGTACGGCTCGCCCGAACCGCCCGGCTTTAGCACGGTCCTGAAGCTGTCCTCGCTGGATGGCCCGGTTACGGATCCCACGCTCGACGCTGGCGATGACCGGATCGTCAGCGTGCCGCCCTTCCAGAACCCTTCGAGTGCGGTCCAGGCGGACACCTCCCTTACGATCTCTGCCGGGGATGCGGCCTTCAGCGCCAGCGTCGTGCTGCAGGACAACCGGCTGTTCGGGGTGCAGACGAGCGAGAGCGAGGATGGCGGTCCGGAGCTCCACTGGGTGATGATCGGCGATCCGGTGACAGCGCCGGTCGTCCTCGACACGGGCACCATCCATCCGGACAACCTCGACGTCTATTTCGGGTCGATCACCGTGAACCCGCTCGGGCAGGCGGTGATCGGCTTCACGGGCTCCGGCCCCGACGATTTCGCGAGCGCCTATGCGGTGGCAGGCACGCTCACGGGCGATCATCTCGAGTTCGGCGACCCGATCCTGCTGCAGGCCGGCACGGCGCCCTACGCGCTCGCCGATGGCCGGTGGGGCGACTACAGCGCGACCACCTACGATCCCTCCGACCCCACGCATTTCTGGACCATCCAGGAATGGGCGTCGGGCGAGTTCGAATGGTCCACGCAGATCACCGAGATCATCTTCGGCGCGCCGCCCGCTCCCGACGGGATCATCGTCGACTGGAACGCACTGGCCGAGCGCGTCACCGCCTATTTCGAGGAGACCGGCCAGTGGGGGCTGATCGATGATTGGCTGAGCGGCAATCCGCCGGACCGAGGCACGGCGGATTACCTGCTGGAGGGCTGAGGCGACGGCCTGGCGTGACGCCTCGGTTCCGCGGCCGCCCTGAAGCCGGACGCTGAGCGACGGCGGATCGACGCTCAGCCATGAACGCAGATCCGTTGCGGCCGACGCACCTGCGATTTCGTGACCGCGATGCAGGAGCGGGCGAACTCAAACATCGGCCGGCCCGTTGATCGGCGACGATTAACCGCGGCGTCTTCGTGCTCTGCGGCACGCGCAGCATAATCTTCCGCAAGGAGGTGACTTACCCGAGCCGCGAATTGCGGGATGGATGGCAGCAGCGCAAGCGCGCCGAATGGAATGCACTTCTGTGCGCCGATCCGGTCTTCGCGGCGAAGATCAAGAGCGGCTGGTTCATCACGACCGAGAGCACCTTCTCCGATGGTTTCCGTTTCACAGCGAGCGCCACGTGCCCCGTCGACCGGCTCGTCGGCTATGGTTGGTCGAGAGGCGTCCTTCGCGACGT
>NZ_JBYRFX010000599.1:0-3065 GCF_057815775.1 Inquilinus sp. | reverse complement strand
GGCAAGGCCTTCGCCGGCGACAGGTCGGCATGGCGGATCAGGCAGCGGCCATAGGCGCGCAGCAGCAGTTCCTCCGCCGCCAGCGGGTCGCCGCCCTCGGTCATCGCGGCGAAGGCGGCGGCGAACAGGACCAGCGTCCCGGGGTCGTGCACCACCGGCTCGCGGAAGAACGGCGTGCCGATCACCGGCCGGCCCGTGATCTCCGACGCCAGGCGGCGCATCAGCGCCACCGAAGGATAGGTCATGCGGTAGCGGTAGCCGCCGCCATGCGGCGCCCCGTCATGCACGTCCTCCGGGTTGACCAGGGTCAGGTCGCCGGGGCCGCCATAATGCTGGGCCCCGCGGGCGAACCAGGTCTCGCAGCCGGCGAAGATGCCGCCGACGACATAGGTCTCGTGCGTGTGCAGGGCGTAGCGATGGGTGCGGAACGTCGCCTCCAGGCAGTCCAGCCCGTCGAAATCCGCGGCTGTGAAGAACCGCGCCCGCTCGCGCTGCCCGAGCGGCTCGCCCCCCACCGCCTGTTCCTGCGTCACCGTGTCCATCGCCCCGATCATAAAGCCCGGGTTGCAGCGGTCTTGTAGAAAATCGGCATGATCGCCGCCGCCCCTCTTGCCGCGCCGGTGCCACGGGTCTAGCAGACGATGGATGGGCCGATGGCCCGGCGAACCCGAGGGATGTGCTGCGAATGACGGGATCTTCGGCAACCGCCCTGGCCGCCTGGTCGGGGCAGGACACGCGGATCATGCTGTTCTGCCTGGTCGCCCTGGCGGCGATCGTGGTGCTGATCAGCGCGCTGAAGATCATCCCGTTCCTGTCCATCCTGATCGGCAGCTTCGTCGCCGGGCTGGGCATCGGCCTGCCGCTGGACAAGGTCGGCGCCGCCTTCAGCAAGGGCGCCGGCAGCCTGCTGGGCGAGACCGGCATGATCATCGCGCTCGGCGCCATGCTGGGCGCGCTGATGGCCGGGTCGGGCGCGGCCGACCGGATCGTCGACACGCTGCTGCGCCGGTCGAGCCGGTCAGGCCTGCCCTGGATGATGGCGCTGGTGGCGATCATCATCGGCCTGCCCCTGTTCTTCGAGGTCGGGCTGGTGATGATGGTGCCGATCATCTTCGTCATGGCCCGCCGGTCCGAACAGCCGATCCTGCGGATCGCGATTCCCGCCCTGGCCGGCTTGACCGCGATGCACGCCCTGCTGCCGCCGCATCCGGGGCCGCTGATCGCCGTCACCGCGCTGCACGCCGATCTCGGCGTCACCATGGTGTTCGGGCTGATCGCCGCGATCCCGGCCGTGATCCTGGCCGGGCCGCTGTATGGCGGCTGGCTGGCCCGGCGCATGCCGATCGGCGTGCCGGAGCAGATGGACAGCCTGTTCCAGTCGCGCCAGCCGGCCGGGAGCCAGCCGGGCTTCGGCGTGTCGCTGCTGACCATCCTGCTGCCGGTGGTGCTGATGCTGGGGCGGACGGTCGCTCGCATCGCCCTGCCCCGCGACACCGCGCTGTACGACCTGCTGGATTTCTTCGGCGAGCCGATCGTGGCCCTGACCGTCACGGTGCTGGTCGCCATCGTCGTGCTCGGCTGGGCCCGCGGCCAGGGGCGCGACGCGGTCGGCGCCACGCTGCGCAAGGCGCTGCCGCCGATCGCCGGCCTGCTGCTGACCATCGGCGCCGGCGGCGGGCTGAAGCAGGTGCTGCTGGACGCCGGCATCAGCGACACCATCACCAAGATCGGCGCCGGCACGCAGATGCCGCTGATCCTGCTGGCCTGGCTGATCGCCGTGGCGCTGCGCCAGGCCACCGGCTCCGCCACCGTGGCCACGACAGCCACGGCCGGCATCGTCGCACCGCTGGCCGTCGGGCTGGGCACCAGCCAGGGGTCGCTGCTGGCGTTGGCGATCGGCGCCGGCTCGGTGTTCTTCTGCCACGTCAACGACGCCGGCTTCTGGATGGTGCGCGAATATCTCGGCCTCAACCTGCGCCAGACCATCATGGCGTGGTCGGTGCTGCAGACCATCGTGTCGCTGACCGGTCTGGCGGTCACCCTGGGGCTGTGGCGGCTGGTGGCCTGATCGCCATCGCCGATTGCGCCGTCCGGGCCGATACACCGTCGCAGCATTGGTTCCCGGGCGCGCCGGCCCCGATGATGCGGGCAGATCAAGAAAGGGAAACGCCATGAGCACCATCAGGGAAGCGCAGTCCTGGAGCGCCGAGGGCTATGCCCGCAACGCCCGCTTCGTCGCCGATCTCGGCCAGCCGGTGTTCGAGCTGCTGGACCCGCAGCCGGGCGAACGCATCCTCGATCTCGGCTGCGGCGACGGCGCCCTGACGGTGAAGCTGGCCGCCGCCGGCGCCAGCGTGGTCGGTGCCGACAGCTCGGCCGAGCTGGTGGCCGCCGCCCGCGCCCTGGGCCTGGACGCCCGGGTCGTCGACGGCCAGGCCCTGGCCTTCGACGCCGAGTTCGACGCGGTCTTCAGCAACGCGGCGCTGCATTGGATGACGCGGCCCGACGACGTGATATCAGGCGTCCGCCGCGCGCTGAAGCCCGGCGGACGCTTCGTCGGCGAATTCGGCGGCCACGGCAATGTCGCGGCCATCGTCACCGCCCTGGTGGCAGTGCTGAAGGCGCGGGGCATCGACGGCGCAGTGCGCGTGCCCTGGTTCTTCCCGTCCCCGGCGGAGTACACGGCGAAGCTGGAGGCGCAGGGCTTCACCGTCGAGACCGCCGGCCTGGTGCCGCGGCCGACGCCGCTGCCGACCGGCATGCGCGGCTGGCTCGACACCTTCGCCAACCCGATGCTGGGCGGCATCGAGGGCGCGGCACCAGGCCGGCGGTCTCGATGGTGAAACCCTGCGCCTCCAGTTTCGCCGTGTACTCCGCCGGGGTCGGGAAGAACCAGGGCACGCGCGCCGCGCCATCGATGCCACGCGCCTTCAGCACCGCCACCAACGCCGTCACGATCGCCGCGACGTTGCCGTGGCCGCCGAATTCGCCGACGAACCGGCCGCCCGGCTTCAGCGCGCGGCGGACGCCTGATATCACGTCGTCGGGCCGCGTCATCCAATGCA
>NZ_JBYRFX010000598.1:0-7207 GCF_057815775.1 Inquilinus sp. | reverse complement strand
CGGGATCTGCGAGGTCGCCTCCGGCGTCGCCGGAGCCACGGTGGTGAATTCGCAGCCCAGCTCCTTGCAGCCGTCTTCGAAGCCCTTGATGATGCTGTCGAAATACGGATTGCCGGTGTTCTTCGGGATGTAGACGATCTTCACGGGATCGGCCGCCAGGGCGGTGCCGGCGACCAGGCTGGCGGCGACGGCCAGGACGGTGTGCAATGTCTTCCGGGGCATGGTGTTCCTCCTTGTTTTAGCGATTTGGGTTTTGACGGTTCGTTATGGGGTCAGCGCCGCCGGGTCGCGTAGATGGCGTTGGAGGCGATGATCGACAGGATCAGGAGCAGGCCGAGCACGGTCAGCTGCGCCTCGATCGCGATGTTGGCCACGGTCATGCCGGTCTGGATGATCACCAGCAGCCATAGTGCCAGGAAGGTGCCGGCGATGGTGCCGCGGCCGCCGAAGATCGAGGTGCCACCCAGCATCACGATCAGCACCATCTGCAGCTCGCCGCCCGACGCCAGATCGTAGCGGACCGAGCCGAGGCGTGAGGCCATCATCTGCCCGGCCAGGGCCGAGACCACGCCGGAGGCGACGAACAGCAGCGTCTTGATCCGGTCGACCCGGATGCCGGCATGGCGGGCCGCCACCTCGCTGGTGCCGGTCTGGTAGATCTGGCGGCCGAACACGGTGCGGCCCAGCAGCAGGCCCAGCAGCAGCGCCAGCACCAGGAAGATGATCACCGGCACCGGCACGATGCCGACCTCGACGAAGTCGATGCCGACGAACCAGTCGGGGAAGCCGCCGATCGACCGGTCGCCGGCGAAGATCTGGGCGATGCCGCGATAGAGCGTCATGGTGCCGATGGTGACGATGATCGACGGCAGGCGCAGCCAGGTCACCAGCAGGGCGTTGAACCCGCCCATGGCCGCCCCGGCCAGGACGCCCAGCGCCATCGCCGCCGGCATCGGCACGCCCGACTTGGCGGCCAGGGCGAACAGGCAAGTGGACAGTGCCATCATCGCCGCGACCGACAGGTCGATCTCGCCGGAGATGACGATCATGGTCAGCACCAGGGCGACGATGCCGAACTCGATGTAGTAGGTCGCGCTTTCCAGCACGAAGCCGAGATCGGCGAAGAACGGCGACAGTTGCGTGCCGACGATTGCGGCGATCACCAGCAGCACGAAGGTCATCACCTCCGGCCGCAGCAAGGCGCGGCGCCAGGAGAAGGAGGTCGGCGGTCGTTCCATCGGCAACACCGTCATGCCCGCCCCCGGCGCCAGAGATGGCCGATGCCGCCTTCGCGCACCGAGCGGTCGATCACCAGCGCCAGCAGGATGATGGCGCCGTAGATCGCGTTCTGCCAGAAGCCGGAGATGCCGAGGATCGGCAGCGCCACGGTGACGGAGCCGAGCAGCAGCACTCCGAGCGTGGTGCCGGCGACGCTGCCGGTGCCGCCATTGATGCTGACCCCGCCGATCACCACGGCGGCGATCACCGTCAGCTCGAAGCCGACGCCGGTGATCCCCGGATTCACATAGCCGAAGCGCGCGGCATACAGCACGCCGGCCAGCCCGGCGCAGGCGCCGGACAAAGCGAAGACCGCGAGCGTCACCGGCACAACCCGGATGCCGCGCAGCCGCGCCGCCGGCGGGTTCGAGCCGATGGCGTAGATCTCGCGGCCGACACGCAGATGGCGCAGCGCCAGATGGGTGGCCAAGGCGACGCCGAGCGCGATCAGCACGATCCAGGGGATCTCAATCGGCGAGGTCTGGGCCATACGGATCAGCGGCGGCGGAATGTCGTTGGGGTCGACCTGCCGCCCGCCCGACAGGATGAACACCAGGCCGCGGAACAGGCTCATGGTGCCGAGGGTGACGATGATCGACGGCAGGCCGAACAGCGTGACGATGGCGCCGTTGACCAGGCCCAGCCCCGCGCCGATCGCCATCGCCAGCAGGAAGCCGAGCCAGATCGGGACGTCGGGGTGGTCGCGGAACACCATGCCGACGGCGATGGCCGCAAAGCCCAGCATCGAGCCGATCGACAGGTCGACATGGCGGGCGACGATCACCATCATCTGCCCCATCGCCGCGACCAGGATCAGCGGGATGGCCAGCAGGACGATGCGGAACGTCTCCCAGGTCAGGAAGCGCGGCTCGATCACGCCGACCACGGCATAGAACAGCACCAGCATCACCACGATGCCGGCCTCGCGCACCGCTAGCAGTCGGGTCAGGCCGGTCATGCCCCCGCCCCCACCCGCCGGCGCGGCACGGCAGCGGCCATGATCGCCTCCTGTGTCGCCTCGGCGCGCGAGAACTCCGCCGTCAGCCGGCCCTCGGACATCACCAGGATGCGGTCGCTGAGGGTCAGCAGCTCCGGCAGCTCCGACGAGATCAGCAGGATCGCCCGCCCATCCGCCGCCAGGGCGTTGATCATGTCGTAGAACTCCGCCTTCACGCCGATGTCGATGCCCCGGGTGGGCTCGTCCAGGATCAGGATCTCCGGGTCGGTCATCAGCCAGCGCGCCAGGATCGCCTTCTGCTGGTTGCCGCCAGCCGGATGCTGAGCTTTTCGATCGCGCGCCGCGCCGCCTCGCGCTCCGCTGCCGGGCGGATGATGCCGTGCCGCGCGATCTTGCCCGGCGCCGCGGCGGTGATGTTCTGGTCGACCGGCAGCGCCCGGAAGATGCCAGCGACGGCACGATCCTCCGGCACATAGGCGAGGCCGAGGCCGATCGCCCGGGCCGGGTCGGCGATCGTCACCTCCCGCCCCTTCACCCTGATGCGGCCGCGATCGGCCGGGGCGATGCCGAACAGCGCCCGGGCGACATCGGTGCGGCCGGCGCCGACCAGCCCGGCCATGCCCAGCACCTCGCCGCGCCGCAGCTGGAACCCGATGTCGGAGAAGCGGCCGGCGCGGCCCAGCCCCTCGACCTCCAGCGCGACTTCGCCGATCGCCGCCTTCTCCTTGTGCAGGAAGGCCTTCAGCGGCCGGCCGATCATCAGCCGGATGATCTCCTCATCGGGCAGATCGGCGGCCGAAGCGGTCGCCACCCGCTCGCCGTCGCGGAAGATGGTGACGCAGTCGCACAGCGCCCGCACCTCCTCCAGCCGGTGGCTGATGAAGACGACGGCACGGCCTTCGCTGCGCAGCCGGCGGACGATGGCGAACAGGGTCTCGACCTCGCGCGGGGTCAGGGGCGCCGTCGGCTCGTCCATCAGGATCAGCCGGCTGTCGGCAGCCAGGGCCCGCGCGATCTCGACCATCTGCTGGTCGGCGATCGACAGGCCGCCGGTCGGCCGCGACACGTCGATGGCGACGCCGAGGTCGTCCATCAGCCGGCGTGCCTCCGCCGCCATCTCGCGCCAGCGCACCCGGCCGAACGGCCCCCGCGAACCTTGGCCGCTGCCGGCACCGATGAACTGGTTCTCGGCCACGGAGAGATGCGGGAAGGAGATCGGTTCCTGGTGGATCAGGGTGATGCCCAGCCGCTGTGCCTCGAGCGGCGAGCCGATCTCGACTGGGCGGCCCTGCAGCAGCAGGCGCCCGGCGCTGGGCCGGTGCACCCCGGCCAGGATGCGGGCGAAGGTGGATTTGCCGGCGCCGTTCTCGCCCAAAAGGGCGTGGACCTCGCCGCCGGACAAGGCGAGGTCGATGCCGCGCAGCACCTCGACACCGGCGAAGGATTTCGAGATCCCTTCGGCTGATATGACCGGCACGGCCGGCATGCCGGCGGGCCGATCGGGCGAGGTCTCTTCGCGAGCGCTCACATCCCTCCCTTCGGCGCTCTTCCTCCGCGGATCACCCGCGGTCCTCGGCGCCTATTCATCAGACTGTTTGCCAGTCTTGGATGAAATCATGTGAACGTCAACATCCAGCGCGCATCGGACTGGCCATGGTCTCTCCGATCCAACCCCTGCTGGTTCACAGAGAGTCTATTAAAACGTTTACATGGCGGGGTGGATCGCGGACCGGCTGCGGTGCGGGCCGGCTTCCTCGGCGTCCCGATGACGATGGGCCCCAGGCTCAAGCGTCTGCGACTGGGCCGATTCGACATCATGCACCCGAGTGCCGCCGTGGCCGGCATCTGCCGGTGCAGGTGAAATGGTGCCCCGGGATCGGCGATGTGCTACAGTAAGGCCGTTGTTTATATTCAATTTTATTATTTATCGAGGATTTGATTATGCTGATATTCCGCACTGCCGGTCTCCGGCATGAACCCTGCTGTGCGCGCCACCGCTGCCTGGAGGCGACGCCATGACCGACCTTCTGACCCCACAGGCCGCAGCCGCCGGCACGGGCAATGCCGCGAGCATCAGCCTGCTGCAGCTGTGCCAGATCTCCTATCTCGATCCCTCAACCATCTCCGGCAGCTTCCCGCTGGCCTGGCCGGCGGCGGGCGGCGGCAGCTGGTCGCTGGCCTGGGGGCCGGCGCAGGATCCGTCCGAGGCCAATCTGGCCTATGTCGCGGTCCGCAGCATCGGCGGCGGGCAGGCCCTGTCGGTGGCGGTCGTCGTCCGCGGCACGGACTGGGACGGGTCGCTGCTGGGGCTGTGGAACGAGATCGTCGAGGATCTCGGCGCCGACACCCAGCAGGCGCCGCCCTGGACCGCCCCGAGCGATGTCCTGATTTCCGCCGGCACCGCCGAGGCGCTGGCCCGGGTCATCGGCATGAGTTCGGGTGGGCAGTCCCTGGCGGGCTTCCTGGCCGGCTTCTACGGCAACACCGCCAACAGGCAGGTGCCGCTGCAGGTGACCGGGCACAGCCTGGGCGCCTGCATCGCCACCGTGCTGCCGCCCTGGCTGCAGGCGCAGCTGGGGCAGCAGGGCCTGTCCCCCGCCATCGTGCCAACCACCTATGCCGGGCCGACCGCCGGTAACCAGGCCTTTGCCAATGCCTTCCGCAGCGCCTTCCCGACCGCGACATGCTACCGGAACACGCTCGACCTCGTGCCCAAGGCGATGGCGGATTTGCTTGAGATCCCGCTGATCTATGCCGATGTCGGCCCGGACATCCTGCCGCCGGCCGTCATCACCAGCGCGGTCGTCGGCTACGATGCCTGGCTGGACTGGTGTGGCGTCTCCTACGCCGACATCCCGGGCAGCGTCTCGCTGCCGGGTGGCTGGCTGGCACCGGATGGCAATGATCCCCTCGGCCCCTGGGCCGACGAGGTGCTGCAGCAGCACCACACCACGACCTATATGGCCCTGCTCGGCGGCACCCCGGTGATCGATGACGAGGTCGCGGCCATGCAAAGCAGGCTGGCGACGGCAGTTCGTCGACCGGCGGCTGCGCGCATGGTGTCCGATGATCCGGCCTATGCCGCGCGTCTGAAGGCGTTCCTGGCTGCACGTGGGACCGGCGGCGCCCGCTGACCATAAAAAACGCCCGGCCGGATCAGGGCCGGCCGGGCGCAGTCAGGCGAACAGAAGGTCGAGGCGATGTGACAGGTCGCCCCGACCATCATCCCCGCGTCAGCGGGGATGCCCTATGGAGACCACTCTCGCGGTCCCCGATGTCGTCAGACTCAGGCCGTTTCCGGCCGAGGATCGTAGGTCGGGTGGCCGGTTTCCTGATCGGCCGCCTCCAGCGTCTTCAGGATCCGGATGATGCGTTCGTCGCGCCAGCGCTCGATCTTCTTGATCGGCCAGCCGCCGGCCTGCTCCTGCGTGCCTTCGACCATGCGGTCGATCAGGGTGTCGGTCAGCTTCGGCGCCACCAGCTTGGTCCAGGGCAGCTCCAGCGCCGGGCCGAACTGCTCCAGCATATGCCGCATGCCGCCTTCGCCGCCGGCGAGGTGATAGGTCAGGTTCGTGCCCATGAAGGCCCAGCGGATGCCGGCGCCGAAGCACACAGCCTCATCGATCTCCTTAGTGGTCGCGATGCCGTCGGCGACCAGGTGCAGCGCCTCGCGCCACAGCGCCTCCAGCAGCCGGTCGGCGATGTAGCCGTCGATCTCGTTGCGCACATGCAGCGGCTTCATGCCGAGCGAGGCGTAGAAGGCCGAGGCCGCCTTGATCGTCTCCGGCGCCGTCTGCTTGCCGCCGACCACCTCGACCAGCGGCAGCAGGTAGACCGGGTTGAACGGGTGGCCGATGACGATGCGCTCGGGGTGGCGCGCGCCCTCCTGGATCTCACTCGGCAGCAGGCCGGAGGAGGAGGAGCCGAGGATGACGTCGGCTGGCGCCGCGCCGGCCATGGCATGGTGCAGTTGGCGCTTCAGCTCGATCCGCTCCGGCGCACTCTCCTGCACGAAATCGGACTCTGCCGCCACCGCTTCGGCCGAGCCGAGCACCCGCAGCCGGTCCGGATCCGCGCCCTCGGCCAGGCCCATGCGGGTCAGGGCCGGCCAGGCATTGGTGATGGCATCGCGCAGCGCCGCCTCGCCGTTCGGCGACGGATCCCAGGCGACCACGTCCAGGCCGCGGGCCAGCGCCCGGGCCGCCCAGCCGCTGCCGATGACGCCGCCACCGACGACGCCGAAGGTCTTGATCTCACGCGGCATGGGCCTGGCCCCTTGTCTTCAGTCCGAGATGGGTGCGCGCTTCGGCCGGCGACATGACTGCCGAGCCCATCGCCTCAATGATCGTCCGCGCCCGTTCGACCAGGCTGCCGTTGGAGGCGAAGACGCCCTTGCCGAGATAGAGGTTGTCTTCCAGACCGACCCGGACATGGCCGCCCAGCAGCACGGCCTGGGCAACGAAGGGCAGCTGCAGCCGGCCGATGGCGAAGCCGGCCCAGATCGCGCCGTCCGGCAGCATGTCGCGCATCGCCATCATCATCCGCGGGTCGGGCGGCGTGCCCCAGGGAATGCCGAGGCAGAGCTGGAACAGCGGCGGCGCGTCCAGCAGCCCCTCCTCCACCATCCGCCGGGCGAACCAGAGATTGCCGGTATCGAAGATCTCGAGCTCGGGCTTCACGCCCAGTTCCTGAATGCGTTTTGCGCCCGCACGAAGTTGCGCGGGCGTCGAAACATAGATGGTGTCGCCGTCGCCGAAATTGAGCGTGCCGCAGTCGAGCGTGCAGATCTCCGGCAGCAACTCTTCCACGTGCACGAGGCGCGTCAATCCGCCGACGAGATCCGTGGCGGCGCCGAATTCCATCGGCGACTCGCCTGCGCCGATTTCCAGATCGCCGCCCATACCGGCCGTGAGGTTGATGATCACGTCCACGTCCGATGACCGGATGCGGTCCACGACTTCGCGATACAAC
>NZ_JBYRFX010000597.1:0-13861 GCF_057815775.1 Inquilinus sp. | reverse complement strand
CATCGACGAGGCGAAGCAGGAGCTCGAGGAGATCGTCGAGTTCCTGAAGGACCCGCAGAAGTTCCAGCGCCTGGGCGGCAAGATTCCCAAGGGCGTGCTGCTGGTCGGCCCGCCCGGCACCGGTAAGACCCTGACCGCCCGCGCGGTCGCGGGTGAAGCCAATGTGCCGTTCTTCACGATCTCCGGTTCGGACTTCGTCGAGATGTTCGTCGGCGTCGGCGCCTCTCGTGTCCGCGACATGTTCGAACAGGGCAAGAAGAACGCCCCCTGCATCATCTTCATCGACGAAATCGACGCGGTCGGCCGCCATCGCGGCGCCGGCCTGGGCGGTGGCAACGATGAGCGGGAGCAGACGCTGAACCAGCTGCTGGTCGAGATGGACGGCTTCGAGGCGAATGAGGGCGTGATCCTGATCGCCGCCACCAACCGCCCCGACGTGCTGGACCCGGCACTGCTGCGTCCCGGCCGCTTCGACCGGCAGGTCGTGGTGCCGAACCCGGACATCATGGGCCGCGAGAAGATCCTCAAGGTCCATATGCGCAAGGTGCCGCTGGCGCCGGACGTTGAGCCGCGCACCATCGCCCGCGGCACGCCCGGCTTCTCCGGCGCGGATCTCGCCAACCTGGTCAACGAGGCGGCGCTGCTGGCCGCCCGCCGCGGCAAGCGCGTGGTCGGGCATGCCGAGTTCGAGGAAGCCAAGGACAAGGTCATGATGGGCGCGGAACGCCGCTCCATGGTCATGACCGACGAAGAGAAGAAGACCACGGCCTATCACGAGGCCGGCCATGCCATCGTCGGGCTGTACGTGCCCGAACATGACCCGATCCACAAGGCGACGATCATTCCGCGCGGCCGGGCCCTGGGCATGGTGATCAGCCTGCCGGAGAACGACCGCATCAGCTGGGCCAAGATCCAGATGGAATCGCGGCTGGCGATGACCTTCGGCGGTCGTCTGGCGGAAGAGCTGATCTTCGGGCCGGAGCGGGTGACCAGCGGTGCGTCGAGCGACATCCAGGCCGCCACCAACCTGGCGCGCGCCATGATCACCGAATGGGGCATGTCCCCGCGGCTGGGCCGGCTGCGCTACAGCTCGAACGGCCAGGAGGTCTTCCTCGGCCATTCGGTGACGCAGACCCAGAACGTGTCGGAAGAGACGGCGCGGATCATCGACGAGGAGATGCGTCGCCTGATCGAGGAGTCCGAGAACAAGGCCCGGAGCATCCTGACCGAGCACATCGACCAGCTGCATCTGCTGGCCAACGCCCTGCTCGAATACGAGACGCTGACGGGCGACGAGCTGCGCGGGCTGGTGCTGCGGGGCGAACCGATCGTGCGACCGGAGCCGAATGACGAGCCGCCGCCGCCGAAGCGGCCGACCAGCGGCAAGCGCACCTCGGTGCCGTCAGGCGGGGCCAAGGGCATGGATCCGGAGCCCCAGCCGGGCACCTGATGGTATGATTGCTGATCTCGACCACGGGCCGCGCGGTAGCGCGGCCCGTGCCGTTTGTCTCACCGACGAATTTGCGCCCTGGGCCGCCCGGCCCGGGGTGCGCCTGTATCTGCGCCCCCTCGGCCTGACCGACGCCGCCCCCGGCGCACTGCCCCTGGCCGGCGGCCCGCTGTCCTTCGACCGGGTCGAGTTGGTGCTGCGCGATGCCGGAAACCACATCGAACGCGTGATCGCCGACCTCGCCACGCTGCGCCGCTGGGCCGGGTCCCGTGGCCTGACCGCCATCATCGACGACCGGCTCGACCGGTTCAGCCAGGCGCGCCCGCCCTTCGCCGGGCTAGACCTGGACCGGCCCCGTATCATGGGCATCGTCAACGTCACCCCCGACAGCTTCTCCGACGGCGGCGACTTCGCCGAATCCGGCCGCGCCGTGGCGCATGGCTTGGCGCTGGCCGAGGCGGGGGCTGACATTCTCGACATCGGCGGCGAATCCACCCGGCCCGGCTCAGCGGCGGTGTCGCCGCAGGAGGAGATCGCCCGGATCGAGCCGGTGATCCGGGACCTGGCCAATCGCGGCCTGACGATCTCGGTCGACACCCGCCACGCCGCGGTCATGACGGCCGCGCTGGCCGCTGGTGCCCGCATCGTCAACGATGTTACGGCACTGACCCATGATGCCGGCAGCCTGGAGGTCGTCGTCCGCGCCGGCTGCCCGGTGGTGCTGATGCACATCCGGGGCGAGCCGAAGACGATGCAGGACGCCCCGTCCTATGACGACGTGCTGCTCGACTTCCATGACTGGCTGGAAGAGCGGGTCGCGGCCGGCGTCGCCGCCGGCGTGCCGCGTGGCCGCATCGCCATCGACCCCGGCATCGGCTTCGGCAAGAAGTCCCTGGCCCACAACCTGCCGCTGTTGCGTGGTCTGTCCGTGCTGCACGGGCTCGGCTGCACCGTGCTGCTCGGCGCGTCGCGCAAGCGCTTCATCGGCACGCTGACGGGGATCGAGGATCCGAAGGGGCGGGTGGCCGGCTCGGTTGCGGCGGGGCTGTACGGCGTCGCCCAGGGCGTGCAAATTCTGCGCGTGCATGATGTGTCGGAAACCCTGCAGGCGCTGGCCGTATGGACGGCGCTGCAGGCGGGCACCGGAGAGGGAGAGGACGATCGATGACGCGCAAGCTGTTCGGGACCGATGGCATTCGCGGCCGTGCGAATGTCGAGCCGATGACGGCGGAGACCGCCCTCAAGGTGGCGACCGCAGCTGCGGCTCAGTTCCGGCGCGGCGATCATCGCCACCTCGTGGTCATCGGCAAGGACACGCGGCTGTCCGGCTACCTGCTCGAACCGGCGCTGACCGCCGGCTTCATCGGCGCCGGCATGGACGTCACCCTGGTCGGCCCGATCCCGACCCCGGCCATCGCCATGCTGACCCGGTCGCTGCGCGCCGATCTCGGGGTGATGATCTCGGCCTCGCACAACCCGTTCGAGGACAACGGCATCAAGCTGTTCGGACCCGACGGCTACAAGCTGTCCGATGAGGTTGAGAAGGCGATCGAGGACCGCATCGCCCAGCCGACCGACGACCAGCTGGCGTCACCGGCCAAGATCGGCCGCGCCCGGCGGCTGGACGACGCCTCCGGCCGCTACATCGAATACGCCAAGAACACCTTCCCCAAGGGCCTGCGGCTGGACGGCCTCAAGGTCGTGGTCGATTGCGCCAATGGCGCCGCCTACAAGGTCGCGCCGGCAGTGTTGTGGGAGCTGGGGGCCGAGGTCATCACCATCGGCGTGGCCCCCGACGGCCTGAACATCAACAAGGGCTGCGGCGCGACCGCGACCGATGTGATGCAGCAGGCTGTGGTCGCCCATGGCGCCCATCTCGGCGTGTCGCTCGACGGCGATGCCGACCGGCTGATCATGGCCGACGAGACCGGCCGCCAGATCGACGGCGACCAACTGATGGCGATGATCGCCCGCGACTGGTCGGCCTCCGGCCGGCTGGTGCAGCCGGCGGTGGTGGCCACGGTCATGTCCAATCTCGGCATGGAGCGGTTCCTCGGCGGGCTCGGCATCGACCTGATTCGCACCGCGGTCGGCGATCGCTATGTGGTCGAGACCATGCGCGAGCGCGGCTTCAACCTCGGCGGCGAACAATCCGGCCATATCGTCATGAGCGACTACGCCACCACCGGCGACGGGCTGATCGCGGCGCTGCAGGTGCTGGCGGTGATCCAGCAGTCGGGCCGGAAGTCGAGCGAGGTGTTCCGGGTGTTCGAGCCGATGCCGCAGCGGCTGCGCAGCGTGCGCTTCACCCTGGCGGCCGGCGTCGCGTCGCCGCTGGAGCAGGCGCCGGTCCAGAAGGCCATTGCCGCGGCCGAGGCCCGGCTGGGCAAGGACGGCCGCCTGCTGATCCGGAAATCCGGCACCGAGCCGGTGATCCGGGTGATGGCGGAGGGCGAGGACGCTGCGCTGATCGAAGCCCTGGTCGGCGAGATCTGCGCCACGATCGAACACGCCGCGGCCTGAGGCTCGCGCTCATCTGTCATTGCCGGGCTTGACCCTGCAATCCAGGGGCCACCAAGAGCTCCGGAAAGCCCTGGACCCTCGGGTCAAGCCCGAGGATGACAGTGAAAGCGGGGCAGGCTCCAAATACCGATTGACGGCGCCAAGCCGATCTCTATCCTCCGCGGCGGGCCACGTCCCCCCACCGGGACGCTCCTATCTGGAAGGATAGAAGAATGACTGCGAGCACGCTCGCCCCCACGCCCGGACTCCGTCCGCGCAACCCCAATTTCTCCTCTGGTCCCTGTGCCAAGCGTCCCGGCTGGTCGCTCGATGCGCTGCAGGATGCCGCCCTTGGCCGGTCGCATCGCGCCGGCATCGGCAAGGCCAAGCTCGCCGACGTGATCGAGCGGTCGAAGCGCGTGCTGCGCATGCCCGCCGACTGGCGCCTGGCCATCGTGCCGGGGTCGGACACCGGCGCCGTCGAGATGGCGCTGTGGACCCTGCTCGGCGCCCGCGGCGTCGACCTGCTGGCCTGGGAAAGCTTCGGCGAGGGCTGGGTCACCGATGTGGTCAAGCAGCTCAAGCTGCCCGATGTCCGCACCCTCAAGGCCGCCTATGGCGAACTGCCGGACCTGGGCCAGGTCGATTTCGACCGCGACGTGGTGCTGACCTGGAACGGCACCACTTCCGGCGTCCGCCTGGCCGATGGCGCCGCCATCCCGGCCGACCGCAAGGGCCTGGTGATCTGCGACGCCACCTCGGCCGCCTTCGCCATGGACCTGCCCTGGGACAAGCTCGATGTCGTCACCTGGTCCTGGCAGAAGGTGCTGGGCGGGGAGGGGGCGCACGGCATGCTGGCCCTGTCGCCCCGCGCGGTGGAGCGGCTGGAGAGCTATACCCCGGCCTGGCCGCTGCCGAAGCTGTTCCGCCTGACCTCCAAGGGCAAGCTGGCCGAAGGCCCGTTCAAGGGCGAGACCATCAACACCCCGTCGATGCTGTGCGTCGAGGACGCGATCGACGGCCTGCGCTGGGCCGAGGAGATCGGCGGCCTGGATAAGCTGATCGAGCGGTCGGAGAATAATCTCGCCGCCGTCGCCGGCTGGGTCGCGCGCACCCCCTGGGCCGACTTCCTGGCCGTGCAGCCGGAGACCCGCTCCTGCACCTCGATCTGCCTCAGGATCGTCGACCCCGCCATCACGGCGCTGGACGACGAGGCGCAGGCCGCGGTGCCGAAGAAGATCGCCTCGCTGCTGGAGAAGGAAGGCATCGCCTTCGACATCAACGGCTATCGCGATGCCCCCCCGGGCCTGCGGATCTGGGGCGGCGCCACGATCGACACCGCCGATCTCGAAGCGCTGCTGCCCTGGCTGGACTGGGCGTTCGACCGCGCCCGGTCCGAGCTGAAGCTGGCCGCCTGACCCTTCCCGTTCTTCCTGACAACGCCCTGCGCCTCGCCCCGCTTTGATGCGGGATGACGGGGCGCAGGTGCCGCTTCGGAGCACACCGATGCCCAAGGATCTCATTTCCGACGCCCTGTCCCCGGCCGCCGTCGCCATCTTCCGCGACCGTGGCGTCGAGGTCGACGTCAAGACCGACCTCAAGCCCGAGGAACTCAAGGCCATCATCGGCCAGTATGACGGCCTCGCCATCCGCTCGGCCACCAAGGTGACCAAGGAGGTGCTGGCCGCCGCGACCAACCTCAAGGTCGTCGGCCGCGCCGGCATCGGCGTCGACAATGTCGACGTCCCGGCCGCCACCCAGCGCGGCGTGGTGGTGATGAACACGCCGTTCGGCAATTCGATCACCACGGCCGAGCACGCCATCGCCATGATGTTCGCGCTGGCCCGGCAGCTGCCGGACGCCAACGCCTCGACCCATGCCGGCAAGTGGGAGAAGTCCCGCTTCATGGGCGTCGAGCTGTACGGCAAGACCCTCGGCCTGATCGGCTGCGGCAACATCGGATCGATCGTCGCCGACCGCGCCATCGGCCTGAAGATGAAGGTCATCGCCTACGACCCGTTCCTGTCGCCGGAACGGGCGCTGGACCTGGGCGTGGAGAAGGTCGATCTCGACGGGCTGTTCCAGCGGGTCGATTTCCTGACCCTGCACACGCCGCTGACCGACCAGACCCGGAACATCATCGACGCCGCGGCGATCGCGAAGATGAAGCCTGGCGTGCGCATCATCAATTGCGCCCGCGGCGGGCTGATCGTCGAGGACGACCTGCTGGCGGCGCTGAAGTCGGGCCATGTCGCCGGCGCGGCGTTGGACGTCTTCGCGGTCGAGCCGGCGAAGGACAGCGCCTTCTTCGGCCTGCCCAATGTGGTCTGCACCCCGCATCTCGGCGCCGCCACCAGCGAGGCGCAGGAGAATGTGGCGCTGCAGGTGGCCGAGCAGATCTCGGACTTCCTGCTGTCCGGCGCGGTCGTCAACGCGCTGAACATGCCGTCGGTGACGGCGGAGGAGGCGCCGAAGCTGAAGCCTTACCTCGCCCTGGTCGAGCAGCTCGGCGGCTTCGCAGGGCAGATCACCGAGACCCGGCTGAAGGCGGTCAACATCACCTATGAGGGCGACGTCGCGCTTCTGAACACCCGGCCGATCACCAGCGTGATCCTGGCCGGCCTGCTGCGGCCGCTGCTGGACAGCGTCAACATGGTGTCGGCGCCGGTGATCGCCCGCGACTACGACATCGACGTCAGCGAGACCAAGCGCGAGACCTGCGAGGACTATCACACGCTGGTACGGGTAACGGTGACGACGGAGCGGCAGACCCGCAGCATCGCCGGCTCGCTGTTCGCCGGCACCAAGCCGCGCATCGTCGAGGTCGAGGGCATCTCGCTCGAGGCCGAGCTGGCGCGCAACATGCTGTTCGTGCGCAACGAGGACAAGCCGGGCTTCATCGGCCGGCTCGGCACGGTGCTGGGCGATGCCGGCATCAACATCGCCAACTTCAATCTCGGCCGCCGGCCGGAAGGCGGCAGCGCCCTGGCGCTGGTGTCGGTCGACAGCCCGGTGCCGGACGCGATCGTCAAGGCCGTGCTGGCCCTGCCCAGCGTGGTCCAGGCCAAGGCGCTGAACTTCTGAACGATTGGTAGCAGTCTCAACGAAAACTCCGGCCTGAAAGGTCCGGGGTTTTCTTTTGCCACTCCCGAACCTGTCATTGCCGGGCTTGACCCGGCAATCCAGAAGCTGTCGACAGACTCTGGATGCCCGGATCAAGTCCGGGCATGACAGGTGTGGAGTAGGCGGCTCCGAAACCCGCTCAGAACGGCGAGTCGGGGTAGTAGAACTCCTTGGCGTTGTCCTTGGTCACCAGCGTGGCGTCCAGGATGTAGCGGCCGCGCACCGGCAGGTGGCCGTAGAGGTTGGCCGCCGTCAGGTCCATCGCCACCGCGACCATCGCCGGCGGGTACAGCACGTCGACCGGGATCATCTTGTCGCCGTCCATCACCTTCTTGACCATGTCCTTCATGCCGGCGCCGCCGATCACGAACTTGATGTCGGTGCGGTTGGCCTGCTTGATCGCCTCCAGCACGCCCACGGCCATGTCGTCATCCTGGCACCACACCGCGTCGATCTGCGGGAACTTGGCCAGGTAGTCCTGCATCACCTTGAAGGCGTCGTCGCGGCTCCAATTGCCGAACTGCTTGTCCAGCACCTTGATGCCGCTGCCCTGGATCGCCTCGTCGAAGCCCTTGATCCGCTCCTCGTCGATCACGATCGGCAGGCCGCGGATGACCACGACATTGCCGGTGCCCAGCGTGTCCTTGATGTATTTGCCGGCGACGCGGCCCAGCTCCGGGTTGTTGCCGGCGACGTAGAGGTCCTGGATCGACGGGTCGCTCAGCGCCCGGTCGACCACGGTGACGAACACGCCCTTCTGCTTCACTTGGCGCAGCGGGTCGGTCAGCTCGTCCGAATTGTGCGGCAGGGCGACCAGGGCGTTGATGCCCTGGGTGGTCAGATCCTCCAGCGCATTGGCCTGGGCGGCGCCGTCGGGCGAAGTCTTGACGATGACCTTGAGGCCGGGATAGCGGGCTTCCAGCGCCTTCGCCTCCTGCTCTGCGTGATAGACCACGCCGCCGGTCCAGCCATGATCGGCGGCCGGGATCGACACGGCCATGGTCTTGCTGTCCTGCGCCTGGGCCGAGGCCATGGCGGCCAGCAGGGCCGCCGCGGCAAGACCGATGAAACGGTACGTCATGGAATTCCTCCCCTTAAAATCAGGCCTGTTGCCGGACGGGCGGCCCTTTTCCCGCATTCGATCAGCCACCCGGCCGGCGCAGCAGCGAGCGCTGCACCAGCATGGCGATGATGATGATGGCACCCTGTACCGCGCTGATCAGGTACTCGCTGACCAGGTTCGACAGGGTCATGATGTTGCCGACGACCTCCAGGATCAGGGCGCCGCAGATGGTGCCCCAGATCCGGCCGACGCCGCCGCGCAGCGCGGTGCCGCCGACCACCACGGCGGTGATCGCTTGCAGCTCCCACAACAGCCCGGTGGTCGAGGTGGCGGAGCCCAGGCGCGGCACATAGACCAGCACGGCGACGGCGACGCAGACGCCCTGGATGACATAGGTCAGGGTGCGGATGCGGTCGACCGAGATGCCGGAATAGCGCGCGACCTCCTCGCTCGACCCCACCGCCCGGACATGGCGGCCGAAGGCGGTGCGGTACAGCACGAAGGCGCCGATCGCGCCGACGGCCAGGATCACCAGGATCGGCACCGGCACGCCGAACACCGTGCCGAAATACACCGGCCGGTACAGCGCCCGCAGGTCCGGCGCCTTCATCGCGATCGATCCGCCCTCGGCCAGCCAGATCAGCAGGCCGCGGAAGATGCCCATGGTGCCGAGCGTGACGATGAACGGCTCGATCCGCCCGACCGTGGTGATGAGGCCGTTGCCCAGGCCGCACAGCGCGCCGAGCATGATGGCCGCCGCCATGGCCAGGGCGATCAGGCTGGTGCCGTCGCCCAGCGGCGCCGCGTTCATCAGCAGGATCATGGCGCCGGCGACGAAGCCCGACATCGACCCGACCGACAAGTCCAGCCCGCCGGCGGTGATGACGAAGGTGGCGCCGACCGCGATGATGGCGATGAAGGCGCTGCGTGTCGCCACGTTCAGCAGGTTGTCGGCGCTGAGGAAGTTCGGGTTCAGCAGGGCGCCGACCACGATCAGGATGCCGAGCGCGATGAACGGCGCCGCGCTGCGCAGGTCGATCCGGAAGCCGCGCTTCGCCGGCATCAATGGTGTGGTGCTCATGCCTCCCCCGCCGGCCGTTCGGCCGGGTTCGTTGTTCGCACGCCGGTGGCGTAGGTGACGATCTCGTCCTCGGTCATCGCGTCGCCGGTGACCTCGCCGACGATCCGGCCGGACCGCATCACCAGGATGCGGTGGCACACGCCGATCAGCTCCTGCATCTCCGACGAGATGACGATGACCGACTTGCCCTGGGCCGCCAGCGCGGCGATGAAGCGGTAGATCTGCTCCTTGGTGCCGATGTCGATGCCGCGGGTCGGTTCGTCGATCACGACGATCTCCGGCTCCAGCAGCATCATCTTGCCCAGCAACAGCTTCTGCTGGTTGCCGCCGGACAGCTGCCCGGCCAGCAGATCCTTGCGCCGGGTGCGCACGTCGAAGTCGACGATCGCTTTGTCCAGCGCCTGCCATTCCCGCGCCGTGTCGATCACCGGCCCGCGGGTGAAGTGCTTCAGCGCGGCCAGGGTCAGGTTGATCCGCAGATCCTGGGCCAGCAGCAGGCCTTTGCCCTTGCGGTCCTCGCTCAGATACACGATCCCGGCCGCCATGCTGTCGCGCACGGTGGCGAAGCGCACCGGCTTGCCGTTGCGGCGGACCTCGCTCTGGCCGGGCCGCAGCCCCAGCACGCCCTCCAGCAGTTCGGTCCGGCCGGCGCCGACCAGCCCGGCGAAGCCCAGGATCTCGCCGCGGCGCAGCGTGAACGATGCGTCGACGGCATAGCCCGGGACGGTCGCGTTGCGGACCTCCAGCACCGGCTCGCCATCCGGCATCGCCGTCCGCGGCGGGTACAGATTGGCCATGTCGCGGCCGACCATCATCCGCGCCATATCCAGCGGCTCCAGCGCCGCCGCGGCATGGGTGCCGATCAGCTTGCCGTCGCGCAGCACCGTGACCCGGTCGGCAATGGTCTTCACTTCCGGCAGCCGGTGCGAGACGTACAGCACCGCGACGCCCTTGGCCCGGATGTCGCGGATGACGTTCAGCAGCGCGTCGGTCTCGATCGGGGTCAGCGACGCTGTCGGCTCGTCGAAGATCACCAGGCTGTGGGGCACCAGCAGCGCGCGGGCGATCTGCACCAGCTGGCGCTGGGCGATCGACAGCAGCGCCACCACCGTCGTCGGGTCGATCTCCGCCCCCAGGGCGCGCACAGCCTCGGCGGCTTGCCGGTTCTGGCTGCGGTCATCGACCGCGAGGCCGCGGCGCAGCTCCCGCCCCAGGAACAGGTTCTCGGCCACGGTCAGGTGCGGCGCCAGCAGGATTTCCTGATGCACCAGCACGATGCCATGCCGCTCGGCATCCACCGGACCGCTGAAGCGGATCGGCGCGCCATGCATGGCGATGGTCCCGGCGCTCGGCGCCAGATGGCCGGCCAGGATCTTCATCAGCGTCGACTTGCCGGCACCGTTCTCGCCGATGACGGCATGGACCTCGCCGGGCTTGAGGTCGAAGGCGATGTCCTGCAGCACAGCGACTGGGCCGAAGGACTTGCCCAGGCCGTCGACGGTCAGCAGCGATCCCTCGGCGGGACCAGGGGCGGGGGCGGCAAGGCTCATGGCAGATTGTCCCGCACGAAGATGTCGATCCGGATCCGCTCCTGGTCCGGCACGATCGGCACGCCCTCGCGCAGCGCCAGCATCACTCGCAGGGTGCTGCGCGCCATGTGCCCCGGATCCTGGTTGACGATGGCATCGATGGTGCCGCGGATCAGGTGGCGGCGGCTGAACTCGGTCAGCTCATGGCCGATGAACACCACCTCGCGGGCCCGGCCGGTCGCCTCCAGCGCCGCCACCACGCCCGGCGCGCCGGCGCCGACATTGTACAGGCCGACCAAGTCGGGGTTCTCGTCCAGCAGGGTGCGGGCCGCGGCCTCGACCCGGGCGGTGTCGTCGCGCGCCTCGCGCAGCGGCAGCACCTCCAGATGCGGATGCTCGCCTGATATGACCTGCTCGAAGCCGAATTGCCGTTCGATGTGGTCGCGCAGCTGCAGCGAGCCCGCGATCAGCCCGACCTTGCCCGGCCGCGGCCCGATGAACCGGCCCAGCAGGCTGCCTGCGGTGCGCCCGGCGGCATGGTTGTCCAGCCCGACATAGTGGCGGCGGCGGGTGCCGGGCAGGTCTGAGACCAGGGTGACGACGGTGATGCCGCGCACCGTCAGCGCGTTCAGCGCCTCGGCCACCGCGGGATGGTCGAGGGCGACGACGGCGACGCCGTCGGTATCGTCCGGCAGCCGTTCCAGCGCCTCGGCCAGGGCGTTGCCGTCGAACACGTCGACCTGGACGATATCCAGCACCACCCGATCGGCCGCGGTGCGGCGGGCCAGGGTGCGGAACTCCCGCTCCAGGTTGTGCATGAAGTCGTTGGTGCCGACCGGCAGGATCGCGGTGAAGTGGAAATCGCGGGCCCGCGACAGGCGCGACGCCAGCCGGTCCGGCTCGTAATGCAGGCGCTCGACCGCGGCTTTGACGCGATCCACCATGCGCGCATGCATGCCGGCACGCCCGTTCAGCACGCGATCGACCGTCGCGACACTGACACCGGCTTCGCGGGCGACGTCTTGCAGCGTCGTCTTGGCCACGGAGCTCCTCCCTGCCTGAAGGGATATCATCAAAGTTTGATGAAGGGAAATCAAACCGGGCGAGCGGAATGGACCCGTGGTTGGGGTCGCCTCGTCGAATCTCCCTACGGCCGCACCAGGCAGCCGCGCAGGAAGATGTCCACCGCCGTGTTCACCCGCCGCTCGATCTCGGCCCGCGATGGCAGGGGGGCGACGCCGAGCGTGGCGGCACGCAGCGGTTCGGCGATGGTCATCGAAACCAGTATCTGCGCGCCCATATGGCAGTCCTCCAGATGCAGCAGGCCGTGCTGGCGCTGCACCTCCAGCCAGATGCGAAGTGCCTCGGCGTTGCGGATCGGGCCGGCCTGGTAGAAGACCTGCGCCATCACCGGGAAGCGCACGGCCTCGGTGTGGATCAGGCGATTCAGCGCCACCGTTTCCTCGGCCAGGACCAGCCGCGCCAGTTCGTGCAGGAACTGGCGCAGCGCCTGTTCCGCCGCCGCGGGGTCGGGCCCGGCATCGCGGCCGATCGGGCTGCGCATCGCCATCGACCGGGTGTCGATCACCGCCTCCAGCAACGCCTCCTTGGTCGCGACGAAGCGGTAGATCGTCTTCTTCGACACGCCGGCGGCCTGGGCCACCGCCTCCATGCTGGTGCCGCCGAAACCCTGCGTCAGGAACATGCTGGTCGCCGCCTCCACGATCAGCTGGCGTGTGTCCGCCTCGCTGCGCTGGGGGGGACGCCCGCGGGGGCGTTTCGGCGTTTCGTGCATGTCTGGCCTCTCCGACGCGCAGTTGCGCGATGCGTCCCTGTGTCCCATCTTTCTTTGGAAACCGTCAAGTTTCCTAAATCGTCGCATCCAGGACCGGCCCATCCGGCGGGACGCGGTGGGCGGCGGTTTCGCTTTTGGAGGGCAAAAGCCATGACGCATCAGGTTCAGCCGGTTCAGCTCCGCGCCACTCGGTCGCCGGACGCCAGCCAGGCCTCATCAGTAGACGCACCGGCCACGCCGAAGCGCCGTTTCAGCCGGAAGCTCCTGCTGCTGCCGCTGGGCGTTGTTGTCCTGGCCGGCGCCGCCTGGTTCGGCTGGAACTACTGGACCGTCGGGCGCTTCCAGGAATCGACCGACGACGCCTATGTGAAGGCCGATTCGACCATCGTCGCCCCCAAGGTGTCGGGCTATCTGTCCGAGGTCCTGGTCGACGACAACCAGGCCGTGACCGCGGGCCAGCCGCTGGCCCGGATCGACGACCGCGACTACGCCGTGGCGCTGGACCAGGCCAAGGCCGACGTCGCCGCGGCGCAGGCCGACATCGCCAATGCCGAAGCCGCCATCCAGCAGCAGGGCGCGGCGATCGACCAGGCCCGCGCCACCGTGGCGGTGGACCAGGCGACGCTGACCTTCGCCCAGCAGCAGTACGACCGCTACACCACCCTGGCCAAGAGCGGCAACGGCAGCGTCCAGCAGGCGCAGCAGATGACCTCGAACATCCAGTCCGCGACCGCGACGCTGCAGCGCGACCAGGCGGCGGTGACGGCGTCGGAGAAGCAGCTCGACGTGCTGCGGGCCCAGCGCGACAAGGCCAACGCCACCCTGAAGCACGACCAGGCGGTGCAGAGCCAGGCCGAGCTGAACGTCAGCTACACCACCATCACCGCACCCTTGGCCGGGACCGTCGGCAACCGCACGCTGCGGGTCGGCCAGTATGTCCAGGCCGGCACCCAGCTGATGGCCGTGGTGCCGCTGTCCGAGACCTATGTCGTCGCCAACTTCAAGGAGACGCAGCTGACCGACGTGCATCGCGGCCAGCCGGTCGACATCTCGGTCGACACGTTCCCGGACGCGGCGATCAAGGGCCATGTCGACAGCCTGGCGCCGGCCAGCGGCCAGGAATTCGCCCTGCTGCCGCCGGACAACGCCACCGGCAACTTCACCACGATCGTCCAGCGCATCCCGGTCAAGGTCGTGCTCGACCCAACGATCCGCTGGCCGGCGAACTGCGCCCCGGCATGTCGGTGATCGCCACCATCGACACCAAGCAGGCCGACACCAAGCAGGCCGACGCCAAGCAGGCCGACGCCAAGCAGAG
>NZ_JBYRFX010000596.1:0-6281 GCF_057815775.1 Inquilinus sp. | reverse complement strand
CGCAGCGTGTCGACATTGACCCGCAGGGTGCGCAGCATCCCGGCCATGGCCGGCAGCACGGCGTCGAGCGTGTCGACCGCCTCGAACGCCGCGCGCTTGTCCTCGGCCAGGTCGCGGTTGTAGGCGAAGGGCAGGCCCTTCAGCGCCGTCAGCATCGCGGTCAGCCCGCCGATCAGCCGGGCGGCGCGGCCGCGCGTCAGCTCGGCGATGTCGGCGTTCTTCTTCTGCGGCATGATCGAGGAGCCGGTGGCGTAAGCATCGTCCAGCTCGACCCAGCGGAACTGGCGCGACGACCACAGGAACACCTCCTCCGCCAGCCGCGACAGATGCACCGACAGCATCGCGGCGACGAACAGGAACTCCGCCACATGGTCGCGGCTGCCGACCGCGTCGATCGAGTTCTCGCACGGGCCGTCATAGCCGAGCTCGGCGGCCGACAGGTCGGGCCGCAGGGCGATGGCGGACCCGGCCAGCGCGGCTGCACCCAGCGGTGAGCGCGCGCTGCGCCGGTCCCAATCCTGCAGCCGGTCGACATCCCGGGCGAAGGTCTGGGCGTGGGCCAGCAACTGATGGGCGAAGGTGACCGGCTGGGCCGGCTGCAGATGGGTGAAGCCGGGCGCCAGCGTCGTCACATGCGCCTCGGCCTGGCCGACCAGTGCCTGCTGCAGCGTCATGACATGGCCGGCCAGGCGGCGGGCGACGTCGCGCAGATACAGCTTCAGGTCGTTGGCCGCCTGGTCGTTGCGCGACCGGCCGGCGCGCAGCTTGCCGCCGAGCGCGCCCAGCCTTTCGGTCAGCGCCCGTTCGAGGAAGGTGTGGACGTCCTCGTCGCCCTCGTTCGGCAGCACCGCGCCGGCGGCGACGTCGCGGGCCAGATCCGTCAGCGCCGCCAGGGTGGTCTCGCCTTCGGCCGCGGTGAGGATCCCGGCACGCACCAGCTCCCGCGCATGGGCGGCCGAGGCGGCGAGGTCGTAGGGGGCGAGGCGGAAATGGCTGGCATCGGAGCGCGACAGGCGCATCAGCTCCGGCGCGGGCGCGGCGCGGAAGCGGGCGCCCCAGAGACGGGTCGGTTCGGTCATGTGGGCCCCCTGTTCGGACCCGGGATGCTGTCAAGCCGGGCCGGGTGCCACAATGGAAATGATTTCCCCAGGATAGTCGGTAATGGAATATCTTGGCCGCCAGTCCAGATCGTCATAGCGCGAGCCGCCGATGCAGGGCCCTGGCCCCCTTCCCTCCACCACCGCGCTGCGGGTGCTGGCCGCGCTGGTCGAGCACGGCTCGGCCTCCGAGGCGGCGAAGAGCGTGCACCTGACCCAGAGCGCGGTCAGCAAGCAGCTGCGCAGCCTGGAGGAGATCGCCGGCATGCCGCTGTTCACCCGCACCGGCCGCGGCCTGGTGCCGACCGAGGCCGGGCGGATCTATGTCGAACAGGCGCGGATCGCGCTGGGGGCGCTGGAGACCGCATCCGGGCGGATCGCGGCGCTGCGCGGGTCGCCCAACGCCATCCGGCTGCATGTGCTGCCGATCCTGGGCGACCGCTGGCTGGTGCCACGGCTGTCGCAGCTGGCGAAGGCGCGGCCGGAGCTGGATGTGCAGTTCACCACCCAGGCCACCGGCGACACGGTCGAGGAGGCGGACGCCGTGTTCCGCTTCGGCGAGGGCGACTGGCCGGGCCGGCGGGCGGAATATCTGTTCGGCCGCAACGTCGCGCTGGTCGGCGCGCCGCAGCTCTTGGCCCGCATGGGCGGCATCGCCCGGGCCGGCGACGTCGCCCGCTACACCGTGCTGGACCACCGCCACACGCCGCTGCGCTGGAGCGAATTCGCCGAGGCCCAGGGGCTGGCCGCATTCGCCCCGGCGCATATGGTGCATTTCGGCTTCTACGCCCTGGTGATCCGCGCCGCGATCGGTGGCCAGGGCCTGGCCCTGGTGCCGCGCTGCCTGATCGAGGATGAATTGCTGACCGGTCGATTGGTCAATCCGCAAGGCCTCGGCTTCCACAGCCGCCACGGCTACTGGTTCACCACCCCGGCCGACCGCCCGCCGCGCGCCGGCCTGGTCGCCTTCCGCGACTGGCTGCTGGCCGAGGCCCACGGGTTGGGGCCGGGGATGTAGGTGACGATTGGGGGATATGAGCCGATCGCGCTGGTTGCCGGGCGCCGGCACGTCTAGGACAGAGTGAGTGCGGATCGGATGACGGGCTTGGGGCGACGGGCATGGATGCGAAGACAGACGGTTTGACGATCGAGGTGCCCGGCCATCCGCTGACCGGCCGCGTCACGCCGCCGGGCTCGAAGTCGATCACCAACCGCGCCCTGCTGCTGGCAGCGCTGGCCCGCGGCACCAGCCGCCTGACCGGCGCGCTGAAAAGCGACGACACCAGGCTGATGGCCGCCGCCCTGCGCGCCATGGGCGTGACCATCGACGAACCCGACGACACCAGCTTCACCGTCACCGGCACCGGCCGGCTGCAGGCCCCAGCCGGGCCGCTGTTCCTGGGCAATGCCGGCACGGCGATGCGCTTCCTGACCGCCGCGGTGACCATGATCGACGGCACCGTGGTGGTCGATGGCGACGCGCATATGCGCAAGCGGCCGATCGGCCCGCTGGTCCAGGCCCTGCGATCGCTCGGCATCGACATCGAGGATACCAACGGCTATCCGCCGGTGACGGTGCGCGGCCGCGGCAGGCATGCCCAAGTCGATGGCGCCCCCGGCCGGGTCGAGATCGATGGCGGCCTGTCCAGCCAGTACATCTCGGCCTTGCTGATCGCCGCCGCCTGCGGCACCGGGCCGGTCGAGGTGGCGCTGACCGGCAGCGAGATCGGCGCCCGCGGCTATGTCGACCTGACCGTCGCGGCGATGCGGGCCTTCGGCGCCGAGGTCGAGCAGGCCGATGAAGCCACCTGGCGGGTGCAGCCGACGGGCTACCGCGCCGCCGACTTCCTGGTCGAACCCGACGCCTCGGCCGCGACCTATCTCTGGGCCGCGGAGGTGCTGACCGGCGGCGCCATCGACCTCGGCGTGCCCGCCGATGCCTTCACCCAGCCGGATGCGAAGGCGCAAGCGGTGATCGCCAGCTTCCCGAACCTGCCGGCCGTGATCGACGGGTCGCAGATGCAAGATGCGGTGCCGACCCTGGCGGTGCTGGCCGCCTTCAACCGCACGCCGGTCCGCTTCACCGGCATCGCCAATCTGCGGGTCAAGGAGTGCGACCGCGTCGCCGCGCTGGCGACCGAGCTGTCGCGCATCCGCCCCGGCCTGGGCCGCGAGGAGGGCGACGATCTGATCGTGGCGTCGGACCCTGGCCTGGCCGGCCAGACCCTGCCGACCCGGATCGAGACCTATGCCGACCACCGCATCGCCATGAGCTTCGCCCTGGCCGGGCTGAAGATCGGCGGCATCACCATCCTGGACCCCGGCTGCGTCGCCAAGACCTATCCCGGCTATTGGGACGCCCTGGCCTCGCTGGGTGTAACCTACGACAAGGTCGACTGACCGTCCGGCCGGCGCAGGCCGGCGATGTCGGCCGAGGGCGGGCGGCCGAACATCCGGCGGTATTCGCGGCTGAACTGGGACGCGCTGTCGTAGCCCACGTCGAAGCCGATCGCGCCGGCGTCCCGCCCTTCCACCAGCAGCCGGCGCCGCGCCTCCTGCAGCCGGATCCGTGTCCGGTACTGCAGCGGCGTCATCATCGTCACCGCCTTGAAATGGCGATGCAGCGAGGTGGTGCTCATGCCCGCCTCCCCGGCCAGCAGCTCGATGCTCATCGGCTCCGCGTAATGCGCCCGGATCCAGGCGATCGCCCGCGCCACCCGCGACAGATGGGTCCCCGCCGTGGCGAACTGCCGGAGCAGGGATCCATGCTCGCCCTGCAGCAGCCGGTAGTGGATCTCGCGCTCTACGATGGGCGCGATGATTTCGATGTCGCCGGGCCGGTCGAGCAGCCCCAGCAGCCGGGCCACGGGATCGAGCAAATCGTCCGACGGAGAACCGAGCGCCAAGCCGGCCGTGGGGTCGCCGTCTGATGACGGCGGGCCCGGCGGCATCCTGAGCAGCAGATCCGCGATCTCCGCCCGGCCGAGATCCAGGGTGAGCGCGAGATGGGGCTGGTCCGCGCTCGCCTCGGTCACGCTCGCCGAGACGGGAAGGTCGACCGTCACGATCAGCAGCTCACCCGGCCCGATGTCGAAGGCCCGATCGCCGAGCGCGACCCGCTTGCGGCCGCGCAGGACGATGCAGAGCCGCGGGTCGTACAGGCTGCGGACGGGCTGGGTCGGCGCCTCCAACCGGAACAGCGTCAGCCCCGGAACGGGCGTGGCCTGGCGGGGGGCCCGGCAATGGCGGCCGATCAGGTCCTGGATGGCGTCGATGGGCGGCGGCATGGCGGTCTCTCCGGACGGGCGGCGCCTCCGGATTGGAAGGATCGGGCAAGGAACTGGCGGCATCGCCCTAACGCCCCCGCCCCGGCGGATGACATGTATCCCGTCGGGCCGCAGCGTCAAGAGTGCCAGACCGAGGCAGCGGCCGGAGTTCCCGAAAGGACAGGATCATGACCGCAGACACGCCCGTTTGGTTCATCACCGGCTGCTCCAGCGGCTTCGGCCGCGAGATCGCCACGCTCATCCTCGCCCGCGGCGGGCGGGCCGTGGTGACCGCCCGCGACCCGGACCAGCTGTCCGCACTCGTCGCCGGGCACGGCGACCGCGCCTTGCCGCTTCGGCTCGACGTCACCGACACCGCCACGATC
The DNA here is from genome assembly GCF_057815775.1 of Inquilinus sp. Lineage (NCBI taxonomy): Bacteria > Pseudomonadati > Pseudomonadota > Alphaproteobacteria > Rhodospirillales > Rhodospirillaceae > Inquilinus > Inquilinus sp. Next base: position 1,532 of record NZ_JBYRFX010000596.1, on the reverse strand, counting down.
CGGCAGGCCGTGGCCGAGGCGGAGGCACGCTTCGGCCGCATCGATGTCCTGGTCAACACCGCCGGCTACGGCTATCTCGCCGCCATCGAGGAAGGCGAGGATGCGGGCATCCGCGCGCAGTTCGAGACCAATGTCTTCGGCCTGGTCGCTGTCATTCAGCAGGTGCTGCCGGGGATGCGCGCGCGCCGTCGCGGCCACATCGTCAACTTCTCCTCGCTCGGCGGTCTCGTCGCCTTCGCGGCCACCGGCTACTACCACGCCACGAAATTCGCCGTGGAGGCGCTGTCGGAATCGCTGTGGCACGAGACGTCACCGCTCGGGATCGGGGTGACCATCGTCGAGCCCGGGGCCTTCCGCACCGACTGGGCCGGCCGTTCGATGGTCGAATCCAAGACCGTGATCGCGGATTATGCCGAGACCGCGGGCAAGCGACGGCAGCAGACGCGCGCGGTCTCAGGCCACCAGCCCGGCGACCCGGTCCGGGGTGCGGCGGCGGTGATCGCGGCAGTGGAAGCGGACGAGCCGCCGCTGCGCCTGCTGCTCGGCGGCCCGGCGCTCAAGACCGCCTATGCCAGGCTCGACGCGCTGCGCGCGAATTTCGACCGCTGGCGGGACACCACCCTCAGTGCCGATTATCCGCAACCTTGAGCGTGGTTCAGGCCGCCTTCGGGGCGCGCCGCAGAAGCATCCCGAACAGCCTGCCGTCCAGCGCGACCAGGCCGAGGGCGATCAGTGCCATCCCGGCCCAGGCGCGGCCCGTCATCGCCTCGCCGAGCACGATGCTGCCGAGCATCAGCGCGCTGGGCGGGATCAGCAGCGTCACCAGGGCGGTGTTGGTCGCCCCGACCCGCGCCAGCAGCTTGAAGAAGAAGACGTAGGCCAGGGCGGTGCTGAGCAGCGCCAGCCCGACCAGCGCCGACACCGTGGACCAGCTGGGCACCGGCAGGGTCCAGGGCCGGTCGACCAGGCAGACGATCGGCAGCATCATCAGGCTGGTCGCGCTGACCTGGCCGGTGGCGGTGACCATCGGCGGCAGCGCCCGGAACCGGCGGCCGAAGATGCTGGCGAAGCCGTAGGACAAGGCGGCGCCGAGCACCGCAAGCTGGGCCAGGACGGCGCCGCCAAGGCCGCCCAGCACCTGCGGCCCGATCATCACGGCGACACCGGCGATGCCGAGCACCACCCCGGCCAGCCGCTTCGGCGTCAGCTTCTCCTCCACCGTCAGGACATGGGCGACCAGCACGGTGAACAGCGGCGTGGTGGCATTGAGGATGGCGGCCAGGCCGCTGCCGATCTGGGTCTGGCCCCAGAAGATCAGGCTGAACGGGATCAGATTGTTCAGCAGCCCCATGCCGAAGAACGCGGCCCAGATCTTCGGGTCGCGCGGCTTGGCTTGGCCGATGACGCGCAGCACCACCAGCCGGGCGATGGCGGCGAGCCCGACCCGGACCAGGACGATGGTCAGCGGCGGCACCTCGGCCACCGCAACCTTGGCGAAGAAGAACGACCCGCCCCAGACGACCGACAGCGCG